>CAZKMC010000151.1:0-4421 GCA_964553485.1 uncultured Comamonadaceae bacterium | reverse complement strand
CCATAGAGTTCCAGTTTTTCATTGGTATTCTTCAAATCAGCTTCGCGGTAGATGAATGAATTATCATTCGCTACAGACTTGTAAGTGTTTTGTTTCACATTTCCACCAACCCCGGCATAAGGGATAAACAGATCATCCAATAAACTGTATTGTGCCTCTGCCATAGGATAGAAGTGGAAGGGCTTGTCGCCACGCGCGTCTAGCACCAATCCCATTCCCACAGTTACTTTCCAATTCTCATGGACCGTACTTGCTTTTGGAGTCAGACTAATCAAGGCATTTTCTTTGGATTTTTCCACAGAGTCTGCAAGGGTGAAATAGCCCCATTGATCGTAATTGAATCGGAAATCTGCGGAGAACAATTCTGTGTTGACAAATTTTCGAGCATGGGCTTTGAAATCGATGTTGTTTTCAGAACCTTCATCCAAATCGCGGAAATTGAAAAAGCTCATCTTTCCATCGTAGTTCACCTTGCTTGAGTCTCTGTGGTAACTGGTGAGCTGCACAAACGCACCCACATCATTGTATTGGAGTCCCAGTTTTTCTAGGTCAGTTTCCGGATAGAGCTCAGGGTCAAAACCATAAGCATTAACAACTTCACGGTTCCAATCCAATCCACCTTGTAATGCATGTTTCTTTAGAAATTGTCTGCCCCACAAGTGAATCTCATTGTTGGAGAATCTATCTGGAATGTTGTCTTCAACAGCCACACCACCTGCACTGCTAAGGTGCTTGGCATGAATGCCCCATGTACCGTTTCGCGACCTACCATCTGTGTAGTAGCCTTCCAAAAGCGGAGTGGTGTAAAATCCAAATCCACCTTTGACAAAACCGCGATAGAGTTTTGTGAGTTTGTCTTCCACATTCACCTTTGCAGGATCAATTGGTTGAAGTGTGATTTCCACGTTCTGCTTGCTTGGGATGAGGGTATAAGAAATAGTTGGCATCTCTACCACGCTTTCTTTTACCTCTGGCCAATTACTGAGTTTATTTGCGTCTTTTAGAAACAGCACCAAATCTCCTGTAAAGACTACGTCCATTTCCAGCGAGTCCTGTTGTGCTTTTGCGGGAAGTACAAAGAGTAGCAAACAAGCACCCACTAATGTTATAGCTATCTTATTCATTGTCGTCTTCATTTAAGGGTGAGTTTGGCGTGTCTGGGTTGTTTCCGAGGTTAATCTCAATTTCGGAGCTACGGTTTGAAGGTGTAGGAGGATTTTCAATGAGATCCAGTTCCTTCAGCTTTTTCTGACATTCATCAATTACCCACGGTTCACTCACGTTTTCTTTGATGGTGTTCAGCGTTGCTCTAGCCTGGAAATAGTCCTCTAGTCCCAAATAAACATCGGCCAATAGCAAGAAACCTTTGTATTTCCATTCGTTGAAAGCGGAATACTTTTCGATCAGCTTGAAGATCTCTGACTCAGCGGGCTTGTATGCTTGTTTTTTGAAGGCGATCAATGCCATGTTGTATTTCGATTCAGCTCCTTTTTCGCCACCCTTCTTTTCAACTTCTACAAAATCATAATAGGCTTCGTCCCATTGTGCGTTCTGCATCCTAATTCTGCCGCGCCATAGAAACGCGGTATTTTTAATGCCGTCAGGAGTGCTAGGGTTCATGATGACCTTGTCGGCATATTCCTCGGCGTAGCCCATCTCTCCTAATAAATAATGACAACGCATTTGACCAATCTGAGCCTCCAATTCGTTGTTCTTCAGGATGGCCACATTTTCCAATTCAATGTAGTGGTTGAGTGCCTGCGAATAATTCTTGTTGTTGTAATTGATAGTAGCTGCGGCAACCAAGGACTCCTCTGTATAGTCACTCAATGGCTGTGAAACCACGTAGTTGTATGCATTCAATGCTTTGGAAGTCTGGTTGTTTTCGAAATAGCAGTTACCTAAATAGTAGTTTGCAGCGGTGGCGAATCTTCCGGGAACATACTTCATCAAATAATCTTCCAGTTTTGGAATGGCCTTGTTGCATTGGCCTGTGATAGCAAGATCTGCAGCGGCATTGAATACTTTTTCTTCGATTTCATTGTCTGAAAGATCAAGTACCGATGGAAGGTCATTCAGGATTCCTTCTTCTATCAATATAGACTCCACGAGGTTGTAAGCGTCTACTACAATCTGGTCATTTGGATAATCCGTTTTAATACGGTTCCACAAATCAACTACGGCATCGTTGTCCTGGTTTTTGACATTCACCAAACACAAGTCGACCAAACTATATTTCACATATTGACTATTCGGGTGCATGGCAAGGATGTCCAAGTAATACCCTTTCGCCTCATTCCATTTGTCCTGTTCCAAATAGGTTTTTGCAAGTTGGAATTTAGCATCCACGGTGTATTTGGATCCTACTTCTTCTTGAATCAACTGCTTCAAGACCGAGATCTTTTTGTCGTTTTGACCCTTCAACCCAAAAGAAACTGCCTTTTGGTACATGGCATAATCTTTCATGGGTTGTTCCATGGCGATGCTCCGGTCATAGTAACTTATGGCTTGATCGTAGTCCTTGGACACGTAGTAACAGTCGCCGATACGCATCAACGCATCGTTCAATTTTTTGTCGTCATCTCCTTTGTTTTGATCCACGAACTTGCGGAAGCTTGTCACCGCACTCACATATTTCTTTTGCTTGAAAAGTGCATATCCGGCGCCATAGTGTCCATCCAGGAAATGTGGAGAGGCGTACGCCCCTGGCTCCTGAACAAATCCGTTGTACAAGCCAACAGCTTTTGTAAATGCTTTCTTCTTAAAAGCCAGTTCTGCTTTCCAGAACATCGCTTCTGCGGTAAGCGTATTGTTAATAGGGTAGGTGTTGACTTTGTTGAAAAAGACTTCTGCCTCATCCAAACGGTTGGTTTGAAAAAGTTCAACTCCTCGGTTGAAAGCCACCACCTGATACGCTTCTTTGGTTCGAGTGTCTTTATTGGCTATCTGGTCCAGTGAGGCTAAGGCTTTCTCATAATTTCGCGACTTCATATAAACCGTCAAAAGAAACTCATACGCTTCATCCTTCCTTGGCGAATTTGGGTATTCAAGTAGGTAAGATTCAAAAGCGGTAATGGCATCATCAAACGGGTTGTAGCTAAGTTCAAACGCGAGTTTAGCATAGTTGAACAATGCATCTTCCTTGATTTGAAGATTATGATCCATCTCTGAAGCCTCCCGAAAAGCACTTCGAGCGTATGTCTTCTGGTCCAGTTTCAAATAGCAATCCGCCATGTAATAGATTGCAGATTGAGAGAGTTCATTTTCTTCTTGGGTGGCGTTGCTCAATGCATCGAGGGCCAAAGTCGGATTTCCAAGCGCATAGTAGGTATATCCCAATTGGAAGAAGTCTTCAGCGGTGCGCTCTTTCTTTGGGGTTTCTTCATGGAAGTACTCCAAATAGGGAAGGGCGGCTTCGTATTTCGCTTTGCGGTAATAGGCATCTCCAATGAGTCTGGAAATTTCTGGTTTGCGTTTGGCGTTTATTTGGGCAGATGAATCTAGCAGTGCCGGAGCATAAGCAAGTAGTTCGTCGTATTTCTTTTGCTTGTATAGGATTTGGGTCAAGTAGTAGGGGACAACCGGGGCAAAGTTCTCATCATCCTGCAGTTTCTTGAAGCCGTCCTGTGCGGTTTGCCAATCTCCGTCGGTATATGCGATGTGAGAATAATAATAAATGGCCGGCGCCTGAAAACGGGATTCCACATCCTTCACTTGGAAGAAGTCGCTGCGAGCTGCAGCATATTCTTCCTCCTCAAATCGGGAATGTCCTCTTTTGAAGTAGAACTCCGTTACGCGGTCTGCGGGAAGTTCATTTGGATTGGTGAACTCAAACCATTCGAGTGCTTTTTTATATCTCTTTCGCTGATAATTGTAGGAGGCTAGTTCAAAATACACCTTTCGCACCCATGGGCTTTCTGGGTAATCCTGAACAAATTTTTCAAGACGGTACTCCGCGTCCTTGTGATACAAATAGAGGGCGCAGATGCCTGAGTGATATTGGGCGTTTATGACTTGCTCAGAAGATTTTTCCTTGGCTGCGAGGCTGAAAGATTCAAATGCCTGAAGTGCAGCGGCATATTTTTCTTTGTCAAAGAGTTCCATTCCATCTCTATACATTTCCTGCACATCTTCATAAATGGCTGTTTGTTGGGCAGGCAAGGTTGTGGAAATGGTGAGCATGGTGGTGCACAAAACGAGAGACCACACGCGGATATTTGAAAAATTCATAGGCATAGGGTATGTTCCATTGGTAGGCAAACAGCGTTCCAAGTTGGAAATCAACCAGTTAACGAATTGTATACGAACTACTTAAAGGTAGATATGTGGAAGGGGTAGCAGGTTTGCAAGTTGCTTTTTTTTCAACGCTGGTTTGTGGAAGGAATTGCGTTCTTCTAGTCACTTTTTTTTTGCGCTTCCCG
>CAZKMC010000150.1:6547-6887 GCA_964553485.1 uncultured Comamonadaceae bacterium | reverse complement strand
CCTTGAAGCCGCTCCGTTTCAAAAAAAGTGTGGCCCCTCTGGGGCTTGCGGGTTTTGTGGTCTCATGTACCCCAGCCTAACGGTTGGGGCTACGGAACTATCGCCCCTTGAGGGCTTTTTTTCGGCATGGTGCCAAGTTGATGAGTGTTTAGTATAAAGTATGAGCCCCAGATATTTAGATAGAACTAGCAGATGATGTTTAGTCTCAATCTTCCACTTTACCTCTTTCCACTTTACCTCTTTCCACTTGAAACATGACTTGTGGACAGCTGGAAGCCGTCTCTCTCATTGGACGCATGGAGATGCTCAGGGCGGGCAAAGATGCCCGTTAAACAGGATG
>CAZKMC010000150.1:0-6537 GCA_964553485.1 uncultured Comamonadaceae bacterium | reverse complement strand
CCCATTGAAACGCAACATTGCTCCCCAAACCTCCACTAGCCTAACCTGAGACGGACGGCTCCCAGCCGTCCAAAAGGTTTAACGAATACCACAAAATGACATGATCGAACAAAGCCGATGGTCCGAATAATTAATTGTGTCACTTCTTCCACTTTCCTCTTTCTCCTTTAAACCTTTGACTTTCAACACTCCATAAGTACAGAGAATAAAAAAACCACTCACATTGAAACTTACATTCCTCTTTTCCCCGTATATTAGAGCCATGAATTTGACTACACTCAATACACGTTGGTGGTGGCACTTGGATCGACCGAAAGGCTGAAAGTTGTGTGACCTATTCCGTTTATTGATATAACCATATTGAAGCGGCTCACTGACATCAGTGAGCCGCTTTTGTTTTTAGACCACATGAAATATACTCGTACATCTCTTACTTTACTCGCCGATCACTACACTCCCGTTGGGGTGTATGCTCGTTTGCGCGACCAATTCCCGGGGAGCCTTTTGCTGGAAAGCACGGACTCGCATGGTTCTGAGGGAAGCTATTCCATTTTGTGCCTGGATGAATTGGAACAACTGCAAATCGATACGACAGGCTGCACTCTTACTTGTGGGAAGTTGCGAGAGGTGAAGCCACTTGCCATGACCAAAGGTGAGTTTGAGTTGTGCCTGCAAAACTTCATGCAGCAAATTGAAATTGACGACCCCGCACCAAACGGTCAACTAGCAGGTTTCTCTGGCATTTACGGATACACTTCTTTTGAAGCGGTTTGCCTCATGGAAGAAGTGCCGCTTGATAATTCAAAACCCGACATGGAAACGCCATTGGTGCGTTATGGCTTCTACAGGTTTCTAGTGGTGCTGGATCATTTTCATGACCGCTTAGATCTGATCGAACACCTGCCGGAAGGAGAGACTTCTCGCATGGACGAACTCCGCCAGCATTTGAACCACTCATTGAGTCCGCAGTTCACGTTTGAAATGGGAAGCACACAATCCCACAACATCGAGGCAGACACCTTCAAGAAGATGGTGGAAAAAGGGAAAGAACATTGCCTTAGAGGGGATGTGTTCCAGGTGGTTCTCAGCAGACGCTTCCAACGCAGCTACCGAGGAGATGACCTTAATCTCTACCGTGCCTTGCGCAGTGTTAACCCTTCTCCATTCTTGTTCTACTTCGACCTCAAAGGTTTCCGCATTATGGGCTCATCTCCTGAGGCTCAGTTGATTGTAGAAAAAGACGTGGCGGAGATCCACCCCATTGCCGGAACCTATCCCAGAAGCGGCGAAGATTCCACCGACCTTCAAAAAGCAAAAGAACTGGCCACCGACCCAAAGGAACGCGCAGAACATGTGATGCTTGTGGACTTGGCCCGCAACGACTTAAACAGACATTGCCAAAAGGTGGAAGTGAGTAAGTTCCAGGAAGCCCAGTTTTTCAGCCACGTGATTCATTTAGTTTCGCGGGTAACGGGGAAATTGATTCCGGGACAATCCGCTTTGAATGTATTTGCCGGGACTTTCCCCGCAGGCACACTGAGCGGAGCACCGAAAGTGCGAGCGTTGCAGATCATTAGTGAACTGGAACCTACGCACCGCGGACCTTACGGGGGTGCTATTGGATTTTTCGGGTTGAATGGAAGTTGCCACCACGCAATTATCATTCGCTCATTTGTGTCCAAGCAGAATACCTTGACCAGTCAGGCAGGAGCTGGAGTGGTTATCGGTTCAGACCCGCAGAAAGAATTAGAAGAAGTCAACCACAAACTGGGTGCTTTGGAAAAGGCCCTCAAACTTGCAGAAACACTTTGACCATGAAGATCCTGATGATAGATAATTTCGACTCCTTCACTTACAACTTGGTGCAATACCTCGAGACAGCAGGTGGCACCAGGCCAGAAGTGATTCGGAACAACAAGCTTGCGGAAGTGGATCCTGCTGCATACGATGCCGTGGTGATCTCACCGGGACCGGGCATTCCCGAAGAAGCAGGAGACCTCCTCCCCTTTTTGAAACGGATCGATCCTTCCACCCCCGTCCTTGGTGTATGCTTGGGCCACCAGGCCATGGGAATTCATTTCGGCGGGAAGTTAACTCAGCTGAAACAGGTGTATCATGGAGTGAGTACGCATGTTCTTCGCGAAGCAAAAACACCCCTTCTTGAAAACCTGCCAGATTCTATTGAAGTGGGAAGGTACCATTCATGGGTAATTGCGCCGAATTCCTTGCCGGATGCCCTGCAGGTGACGTCTAGAGATGAATCTGGGCAGATCATGTCCATGGAGCACAAGCAGCAACCGTGGTACGGGATTCAGTATCATCCTGAGTCCATTATGACGGAGGCGGGCATGCAGATCATTGAGAACTTCATTCAAATTTGCCGGAAATGAAACACATACTCCCCTACCTCAGTCAGCATCAGCGCCTGTCCAAAGAGGCAGCCTACGAATTGCTCCTCGCAATGACCCGCGGCGAATTGAACGACGCACAGATGGCCGGCATTCTCACAGCTTTCATCATGCGCCCCATGAGCGTGGAAGAATTGATGGGTTTCCGCGAAGCCTTGCTGGAATTGAGAAAGCCCGTAAAATTCAAAGACGCCGTGACCATTGACCTTTGCGGAACGGGCGGTGATGGAAAGAACTCATTCAACATCTCCACCTTGAGCGCAGTGGTGGTGGCTGCTTCGGGACATAAAGTGGTGAAACATGGGAACTACGGAGTTTCCTCCTTGTGCGGATCCAGCAATGTGTTGGAGTCATTGGGTTATCAATTCATTTCAGATGAAACGGCCTTGCAAGAGCGACTGGACCGCAGCAACCTCGTTTTTCTGCACGCACCTCTGTTTCATCCCGCCATGAAAGCAGTGGCACCTGTGCGAAGAGCATTGGGAGTCAAGACCTTTTTCAACATGCTGGGCCCGTTGGTGAATCCCGCCATTCCAAGTCACCAATTGATTGGCGTATACGACTTGGAATTACTGCGGCTTTATCAGCATTTGCATGAACACCTAGAAAGAGATTATGCGCTGATCCACGGATTGGATGGGTATGATGAAATCAGCCTAACAGGTCACTTGAAACTCATTACCCGAAAGGGCGAACAATACCTGCATCCGGAAGATTTTGGTCTGGAGACCATTACCTCAGAAAGCATCCACGGCGGAGAGACCATTGAAGAAGCTGCGGATATTTTCATGCGCGTGCTGAATGGAGAAGGAACGCCTGAACAACGCGCCGTAGTGGGCGCCAATGCCGGACTAGCGATTCATTTACTTGAGGCGCAACTCTCACTGAAAGGCGCCGTATCCAAAGCATTGGCTGCCTTGGACAACGGAACTGCTAAAGCCACTTTTGAAAAAGCCTTAATCCAATAAGATGACCACGACACCCAATATATTAGAAGAGATTGCCGCACACAAACGCAAGGAAATTGCGGAACGCATGGACACCATTCCGGTGAAGCTGCTTCAGAAAAGTGTGCACTACAACGCTCCTACAGTTTCACTGGCGGGTTATTTGAACCGTAAGGATAAGTCTGGTGTGATTGCCGAATTCAAACGCAAGTCTCCTTCGGTGCCAGACCTTCACCTCTATGCTGAAGCGGAGCAGATCACCATTGGTTACATGCGCGCAGGTGCAAGTGCTTTGAGCGTGTTGACCGATCAAATGTACTTTGGCGGCAACCTGGAAGACCTGAAGACGGCTAGGAAATTCAACTTTTGTCCCGTTTTGCGCAAGGACTTCATGTTGAACGCATATCAGATCCACGAGGCCCGCAGTGCAGGTGCGGATGCTATTTTACTCATCGCTTCTCTCCTTTCCAAAAACGAAGTTTCTGAGCTCACGAAAGAGGCCATGGACCTCGGCATGGAAGTATTGCTAGAGGTACATAACGAAACCGAGATCGATCATTGGAATCCGCAGGTGAAGCTGATTGGCGTGAACAACCGCAACCTGAAGACTTTCGAAACCCATATCAGTCATTCGCTGGAGCTTTTCTCAAAACTCCCCAAAGAAGCGGTGAAAGTATCTGAAAGCGGCATCAAAACGCCAGAAGGCGGAGCCAAGCTGTTGGCTGTTGGATTCAATGGTTTGCTCATTGGCGGACAATTCATGGCAGATGCTCGTCCGGAAAGAGCCTGTCTCAAATTCATCAAAGCATTGAATCAGTTGAACGGAAAAGCGGTATGAGAAATAAGCTAAAGATTTGCGGCATGCGCGAGGAAAGTAACCTCCGTGAAGTTTTGGAGCTGAAGCCACAATTTATTGGCTTCATCCATCACTCCGCTTCTCCCAGACATGTCAGCGAGGAGCAGCTGCGAACCTTGCTGCCCATGGTTCCCAATGACATCGACAAAGTATTGGTTACTGTGGACCTGCCGGTAAAGGAACTGTTGCGATTGCTCACGGAATTCCCTTTTGAATATGTGCAGCTTCATGGAAATGAAACTGAGGACTATGCAGATACGCTTCCCTCCCATGTGAGAACTATCAAAGTAGTTTCTGTGTCGGATCTACGCGACATTGAAGTCGCGAATCGAACTACTTGGCCAGACATGCTTTTGTTTGATACCAAAGGGAAACTGGCTGGCGGAAATGGGGTGCATTTTGTTTGGAACTTGATGGCTTCCTACATCGGTAAGGTTCCGTTTATGCTGAGCGGAGGTATTGGTCCGAAAGATATTTATGAGATCAACGATCTGAATTTTCCTGAAATGACTGGTGTGGACATAAACTCGCAGTTCGAAACAGAACCAGGCAAGAAAGACGTGGCGTTATTAAAAACATTTAAGCAGGCATTGCTATGAGTTATCAAATCAATGAAGATGGCTATTACGGTGTATTTGGCGGTGCATTTGTGCCGGAAATGCTTCGCTCCAACTTAGATAGGCTGAGCGTGGCCTACCACGAGGCCAAAAACGACCCAGAATTCAAACGCGAATTCGACGCATTGTTGAAGGACTACGTGGGAAGGCCCACACCATTGTATTTGGCAAAACGACTTTCAGAAAAGCACGGCTTCACTATCTACCTCAAGCGCGAGGATCTTTGTCACACCGGCGCCCACAAGGTCAACAACACCATTGGTCAGATCCTTCTGGCGCAGCGCATGGGCAAGACACGCATCATTGCTGAAACAGGCGCCGGGCAACACGGAGTTGCCACCGCAACCGTGTGTGCTTTGATGGGACTTCCATGCATTGTGTACATGGGCGAAAAAGACATGGCCCGACAAGCTCCGAACGTGGCCCGCATGAAGATGCTCGGAGCTGAGGTTCGTCCCGCAACTTCTGGAAGCAAAACCCTCAAAGACGCCACCAATGAGGCTATTCGAGATTGGATCAACCATCCCGAAGAAACACATTACATCATTGGTTCCGTAGTGGGACCACATCCTTTTCCAGACCTCGTAGCGCATTTTCAAAGCGTGATCAGCGCAGAGATCAAAACGCAGTTGAAAGAGCACACCGGAAATGAAAATCCCGATGCTGTGTTGGCATGTGTGGGGGGAGGCAGCAATGCCGCTGGAGCGTTCTACCATTTTCTGGAGAACGAGGAAGTCAAACTCTTCATGGCGGAGGCTGCGGGACTAGGAATTCACAGTGGAGAATCTGCGGCTACTTCCGTATTGGGCACCCCGGGTGTCTTGCATGGAAGCATGACATTATTGATGCAAACCGCTGACGGACAAGTGGTTGAGCCTTATAGTATTTCCGCCGGACTGGATTACCCAGGCATTGGTCCCCTGCACGCCCACCTTGTCAAAACGGGTCGGGCGGTCTCCTTCCCCATCACAGATGAAGCGGCGTTGGAGGCGGCATCGGAGCTCTCTCTGTTGGAAGGAATTATTCCCGCGTTGGAAACGGCGCATGCCTTGGCTGCTTTGCCTTATTTGGGGCTGCGCCCCGAGGAAGTTTGTGTAGTCAACCTAAGTGGCCGCGGCGACAAAGACATGAACACATATCTGGAACATTATGGGTGAACTGAGTAACTGCTTTACAGCCAATAAGAAACTCCTGAGCATCTATGTTTGCGCAGGATTCCCTTCCTTGGATTCAACCTTGGAACAAACCAAGTTGCTTGCGAAGCACGGAGTGGATTTCATCGAATTGGGAATGCCCTACTCAGACCCAATGGCAGATGGCCCCGTGATCCAGCACTGTGCTGAAAAGGCATTGGAAGCAGGGATTACGATGGCAGAATATTTCAAGCTTGCCGGAAAAATAACTGCAGAAACTGGCATGCCAATCGTCTTTATGGGATACTTCAATCAAATTCTGCAATATGGTGTAAATCATTTTATTAAAGACTGCACAGTTCATGGAATATCTGGGTGCATTGTTCCGGATCTACCCATAGAGTACTACGAAAAGAACTACCACACAAGGTTTGAATCTGCCGGACTAACCATCAGCTTTTTGATATCATGAGCGATACCTGTCATGAGCGATAGTTATGGCTGCCTAGCATGCTCATGCTGCGATATAATGTTCTGCATGGATGGGTTAGGGTTCATCTACAGGAAGGAGGCGAT
>CAZKMC010000149.1:1268-6919 GCA_964553485.1 uncultured Comamonadaceae bacterium | reverse complement strand
CGGAAGTTGGTTTTGGACTGTTCTTTTCTTTGTCTCGAACTACTTCGAATGCCGCAATGGAATCTGCTCGTTTTTCCTTCAAGAATTCCTGAATGTCGCCAATGTATTGCTTTAGTCCTGTGGGGGTAACTTCATAGACCAATTCAGTAAGTCCTGATAGGAAGTCGCGGTCATGAGAAACCACGATCATGGTACCATCATACTCCATCAAAGCCCGCTTAAGAACATCCTTGGACCGGATGTCTAGGTGATTGGTTGGCTCATCCAGAATAAGCAGGTTACATGGTTCAAGCAATAGCTTGCAGAGTGCCAAACGAGCTTTTTCTCCTCCGGATAGCACTTTCACTTTCTTATCAATGTCTTCTCCGGAAAAAAGAAATGCTCCTAGAATAGCTCTAAGTTGGGTTCTTATTTCTCCTTTTGCCTCATGGTCCAATACTTCAAAAACAGACATCTCTGGATCAAGGTGGTCGGTTTGGTTTTGAGCGTAATACCCAATTTCTACATTGTGGCCAAGTTCGAATTGACCCTTGAAACTTTCGGAACCGGTTATGATACGAGTAAGCGTAGTCTTACCAGCACCATTTTTACCTACAAGTGCTACTTTTTCTTGCCGGGCAATCATCAAGTCCACATCTCTAAAAACTGGAGTAGAATCGAATTGTTTCGACAAGTCTTCAGCTTTAACAACCACTTTACCTGAACGAGGGGCAGGGGGGAACTTGATGCGCATTGCACCAGAATCCATATCATCAACTTCAACCTGTTCAAGTTTTTCAAGCTTTCGAATCAATGTTTGAGCAAAGGCGGCCTTGTTCTTTTTTGCCCTGAACTTATTGATCAATTTTTGAGTGTCCTCAACGTATTTCTGCTGGTTTTTAGATGCCTGTTGCTGTCTGTCAATGTCCTCAATTCTCCATTCCATGTATTTGGAATAGGCCGCTTTCATATCGTATACTTTCTGAGCAGTGATCTCGACGGTTCTAGCGGTAAGGTTGTCCAAGAAGGTTCTATCGTGAGAAATTAGAATGATTGATCCTGCGTAGGACTGAAGAAAACCTTCAAGCCACTCAATAGATTCTATATCGAGGTGGTTGGTAGGCTCATCCAATAAGAGCACGTCTGGTTGTTGTAGAAGAAGCTTAGCAAGTTCAACACGCATTTTCCATCCACCGCTAAACTCGCCCATCATTCGGCTCATATCCTCGGGCTGAAAGCCCAAACCTTGAAGAACACGTTGAATCATTTGTTCCCTACTGCCACCACCAAGTAGATTGATACGGTCATTGGCGTCATTGAGGTTGATAAGAAGTTGTGAATAAGCGTCAGATTCGTAATCTGTGCGTTCAATGATTTCTTTGGTAATTTCCTCAATACGGTTTTCGAGTTTATTCAACTCGGCAAAAGCGGCTCCTGCTTCTTCGAGAATAGTCATATTCTCTGCATGCGTCATTTCCTGGGGGAGATAACCTACAGTTCTATCCTTGGGGATGATGACTTCACCGGATGTTGGCGTTTGAATTCCAGCAATGATTTTCATCAAAGTGGATTTGCCAGCGCCGTTCTTTCCAACTAATCCAATTCGTTCTCTGTCGGAAATAAAAAATGAAAGCCCTTTGAAAAGGTCACGTTGACCAAAGTGTACTCCTAATTGATTTACTGTTACCACAACTTGCTATAAAAAAGGAACGCCCACCTGGTTGGTGAGCGTTCCAAAGATAATTATCATCGAATCAATAATGCCAGAGGTCATGTTCTAATACGAACAACTCCTCTTTGATTCTTTCAGCTTCTAACAATTCGTCAATTCCACGTGCATATGCCTTGATAGAGCGGTCATATACACTGCTTTCTTTTACGATGTAGCTGCTGAACATTCTTTTTTGGAAGAGATCCTCAAATGTTCTTCGTTGAGAATCATTCAAGAAGTTATATACATCTGCGTTGGCAAACACATAACGACATTCTGGGAAATACAGCCAGAACAATGTTTTATATCCACGCTTAATACCTTCATCATCGTAGTCTTCCTTCATAGGGGCCACACCGATGATGCGCACATAACGTTCAGATCTTTGCTTGTCGAAAATCCAATCTTCTTTGATTTGATATTGTGTAATATCTCTCGATTGAATTGGCTCTTCAATTTGGACATAGATGATTTCTCCAGTATCCGGATCTTCAGTTGGTTTGGTATTGACCGGGCGTAATAGCGAGTCAATTTCAGACTGAGACATTGGATAGCGAAACTCATCATCATCGTCTGTTGGTCCAAGGCTGTATGCCGTTAATGAACCTTCAACGAGGAGTGCATGCTTGACTACATCAAACAAACTTTTGCGATCTTCAATTTGCTCAAGAGGATAATAAAGTGGATGATTGAGTTTTTCTCTCAAATCGATGTTTTGCCAAATACGTTGAGCATACATCACATCCGCCTCTCTCAAATGAGGATAAGGAATCACACGTTTGGTGATATTATGTTCCTTTACATAAGCTCCATCCAGTACGTTTTGTACTTGACCTGAGCTTGCAGAGGAGACCAGAAGCAGGGTAGCAGCAGATAAAATCCCAACAAGTTTTTTCATGATCTCTTTTTTTGCGAATTACGATACTTTCAAAGTGATATTACTCACCTGACGGGTTGTTCCATCTGGCATTTTCACTTGTATTTTTTCAATGTAAATTTTCTGTCCTTTACCAACTTTTTGCATGTTGGCTTTCATTTCATCGGTAGTTCTGTTGTTACTGGCAGACTTTTCAATTACCTGACCATCACGGATGAACACCATATTAAACGAAGTAACAGTTACTTTCACATCAAAGTCGAAGTTTTCCATCTCCGCCCTAACTCCAGCAGCAATTTGCATATCGCCTCTAGGAACAGTGTTGTCTGATGGTTTCTTACCGGCAAACACCGGCACAGGGTCTGGAATTCGTTTCACACGAAAATCTTTAGATCCCATGTTCTTTTTGCTTCCGTCAGGCATAGTTGCAGAAACTGAAATCACAGCTTCATTAGCTTTGCCTGGAGTTACAATCCATTCACCTCCACTTCCTTTCGAAAGAGAGTGTCCGCCAGATATACTTGGGGAGATGCTCTTCGAATCTACACCAGGTACTGAAATTTCAACAGGGTTAGGAAGACCTCGATAGAACACATTCATTTTACTAGGTGAAACAACCAAAGCTGGTTCAGCCACTGTAAATTCAGGAACCATCAAGTTAAATGGTGTCAATCCTTCTGGACCTTTGTACAGGATCAATCCTTTGAATGCGTGATCTCCGACTCCTACAGAATTAGTTGGTATTTTCAACTTTCCAAGTCCGTCCGTTCCAATTTCGATCAACATGTCTTCTGTGACGTCAGTATCTTTCAACATCGAAGAATCTTGCATGTCCCATGGTGTTTTAGGAACATATATCATCGGAGCATTCGTTTCATCATACGCCGCAAGAAGGACATCAGCTCTAAATGTGTCGCCGCGCAAAACATAGCTGGATTTGGGAATCACGAGAGCTTTCAAGTTGGTAAACTTGTATGACTTTCCTTCAACTCCAGCCAACAATGCGCTTAGCATATCTGCTCGAGCGTTTTGAACGTCCACTTGCAGTTTTGACATTATAGGAATAATTGCTGCCAAGGGATTGTGGAAGAAGTTCTTCGTTTCCCACGGCACAATTCGTTCTTCTTCTTGTTCTTCAGGATAGTTGAAGATCTCATCGAGACTGGCGATAATTGCCGGGGGTACTACCCAGGTTTTTCCCGTGATCTCTTTAATTCTAACTTCTTTGAGATAGTCTTTATACTCAAGAAGCAAGTTCTTCATTTCTGTCGCACTCCATTCTTTGTCGTGCGGAGATTGAGGATTGGAACCAACGAGCAGGGCAGTATTTTCCTGATTTTCGTCTTTCTTGTTTACAATGATTTTTTCGAATTCATCCTTGGCATCCAGTTGAACTGCTTTGCCATCGCTCATATACTTTTCGAATCCTTCACCAAATTTCAATGCGTTTCCATTATGGGAAACGGACATTGTTCTGGCTTTTAATTCTTCGATATGCTTTAGCAAAACTTCAGCACGAGATTCAACTTCCTCAGCTGCTCTTAAAAACGGTTCAGTTTTTTCGGGATTTGCGGCACGTTTAGAACTAAAATCAGCCATAGTGGCTTGTGATTTATTTTCTAAAGTAGCCTCAGTCTTCCGTAAACCGCGGTCAACGAGCATAAAGGAGTCAAGGATGTCTTTTGATATGTTCAAGGCAAGAAGAGCGGTGAGTACGAGGTACATCATTCCGATCATTTTCTGCCTGGGGGTTTCTTTACCACCACTCATATTCTAAACTTTTAGGGTGTGAAAGATTCGATTAAGACTGTCTGTTTCCACCACCCATTGCATTCAGCATATTGCTGTATACAATATTGAGTGATTCCAGATTCTTTGCAAGTTGAGCGATATTCTGCTTGTACAACTTCGTGTCTTCAACAGACTCATTCAAGTTATCAAGCAAATTAGTCATACCTGCGTACATCTGGCGAGACTTTTCGAGCTCTTGCAACTGTAGTTCATACATGTTGTTAAGAGAAGATAAGTTTTCAGACATTTTCTGAAGACCGTCACCTGCTGCAGCTCCATGGCTTTGACTTTCACGCAATCCAGTTAAGGCAAGGGATGCCTCTTCATACGATAGTGAAAGCTCTTGCACTTTAGAAGATGCACCTTTAAGTGATTCAGCGTACTCCTGAGTGGCTGTGCTAGCAGATGTGATGTCATTGAGTTGCCCTGCCTGTGTACTTAAAGAACGCATACCGTCTCCAAGACTTTGAATAAGTTCTGGTTCGATTTTAGCTTCAGCCAGCATATTATCTAACTGCTCAGTCAAAGAACCATTGTCCTTATTTGGTCCGCCTTTTCTTGCTTCACCACTTGCTAATTCAGGATATACAAGTGACCAATCCGGATCCTCGTGGGGAGGTTCGAATGCTGAGAAAAAAAAGATGAATGCTTCAGTGGACAGTCCAATAACCAACATCAAAGAGGCTCCAGGCCAGTGTTGAATTTTAAAGAGTGCTCCAACAATTACAACGGCCGCTCCAATTCCATAGAGCTTGGCCATAAACAATTTCCATTTCTTACTTCCAGGTTTCATCTTTTTCTCTTGCTTTTGGTGATTTTACGGTTTCATTTTAACTAGCATGCGAATTAGTTCGCATTAAAATCTTCTGGTGCTACGTTTTTACCTCTTCCAAGGTATGACATTACACATCTAAACCCAATGTAGGATTTGGCGGTGTCTTGATATTCATAGCTACGTGATCCTGTTTGACAGTAGTACCCGATATCTTTCCAGGAACCGCCGCGAATAACTTTACGTTTTAGCGATGGTGGGTCATCTACTTCAGCATTGTACGTATACTCTGAACTCATGTCGTGTGTAAAATCATAGACAGATTCATCATAAGCGGTGTTAGTCCACTCACTTACATTTCCTGCCATTTGATAAAGTCCGTAGTCATTGGGGCTATATGATTCAATAGGAACAGTATAACACCCAGCATCCTCAACATAATCACCACGCATTGGCTTAAAGTTGGCCAAAGGACAACCCTGAATGTTTCTGATGTAAGGTCCTCCCCATGGGTATGGACT
>CAZKMC010000149.1:0-1258 GCA_964553485.1 uncultured Comamonadaceae bacterium | reverse complement strand
TCCAGACCACCACGTGCGGCGTATTCCCATTCTGCTTCTGAAGGCATACGGAATCTTTGAACGAAGGACTCACCATTTTGCTGTTTCCACTCATTCAAGATTTGTGTTCTCCAAGCATTGAAAGCTTTAGACTGACCCCAGGTAACTCCAACTACTGGGTAGTCATCGTAAGCAGGGTGCCAGAAATAAGTTTCTGTAAGTGGCTCACCATATGAGTACGTGAAATCATGTACCCAAACCAAAGTATCTGGATAAACATTGATAATTTCCTCAATCACAAATTGTGAGCGGTCACTGTGTCCTCTAACAGAGTGAAGTTGGTTAAGTGAATTCACCTCACCGTATTCTTCATCTTTACCAGACTTAGACGCAGCTCCTTTAAAATCAACCCACCAGTAGCGGTAGTTCAACTTTCTAGAATCGACTTGTTTTCTGTTGTAAAAACGGTCAGATCCTTGAAGATAGAATTCGTCATAGAGCAGATCGAAGATGTCTTCGTCCTCCCAATCAATTTCTTCTTCCCAATTCAGGACATAACCTTTATCAATGAATCGATCTAGTTCTCTGCCTTGGTCATCTTCAGCAAAGAAGTAACGATCATCATCATTTTGGGCAAGTGCATCGAGATACAGCGAATCTCTAACGTAGTACACAAATTGGCGGTACTCATTATTCGAGATTTCGTGAATATCAATGTAGAATGCCGGAATGGTTACCGTTTTGGATTTAGCGTTCAGGGCGTATGGAACGTCCTGATCACTTGGTCCCATGGTATAAGACCCGAAGTGGATATAGTTCATCCCGTAGGGATTCACTTGCACCCAGTCTTCACGAGGGTATACTCCAACTAGCTCGCCGCGAGGTCCAGAGTAGCAGCTTGCAAGTACCAATAAGAGTAAAAGCGGATAAAACGACTTTTTCATGATTTCCTTTGTTTTACAACAGGTTTGCGAGACCGTCGTAGAGAAGCAGGTTTAATGGGTAAACTACGTAACTATAACTTGCTTTGTTTCAAATTATTTTACAAAAACCTTGGGTTCGCATGTCTGTTTAGGATTTGAATCGTCTGAAACTTAAAGCAGCAGCCGAGAAAAACCTCATGTGAACCTGAACTATAATTCCGTAACTCCGAGGTAGTTACGTCATACGAATAACCTAATTTAAAACAAGTTTCGCTCTTCAGCGTCTTGGTGGATTTGGAAGTGCAATATTCAACTCCCAAAACTGGAGCAATTGCATCTCCTGGACGATAAGAAAG
>CAZKMC010000148.1:6230-7010 GCA_964553485.1 uncultured Comamonadaceae bacterium | reverse complement strand
GAATAGAATATTGGGAGGTGGATCACCTTCCTGAAAAAGAGCGGGAAGAAATTCTGACCTGGTTCAAGACCAAGCCAGACGCTATTTTGAGTTCCGTGAGTATTTTGACCACCGGATTCGATGAGCCCACCGTGGGCACCATCATCCTCAACCGCGCCACTAAGTCGCTCACCCTCTACCACCAGATGATCGGAAGGGGTTCGCGTGTATTGCCAAACAAAAAGGAATTCACCGTACTAGACCTTGGTAACAACGCCCGCCGTTTTGGTTTGTGGGACGCCCACGTGAACTGGCAGGACATTTTCCAAATGCCAAATTCTTACATCGATGGGCTTTACTCTGACGAGGAGATCGAACGCGAGTTTGTGTATGAGATGCCAGAGGACGTAAAGGCGCAATTCATCCACAGCACAGTGGGCGAGTTCAAAATGAAAAAGACCTACCGCGCCATTATGGAGGCCGGCGGAAAACCAAGAGACGCAATTGCCGCCAGCATTGAGCATCACGCCCAAATGGTGTGCGACAATGCCGATGACCTCTGGGATGGATTGGATCTAATAAAGTTATTGGACCAGGACATTGAATACAGAGTCAAGCGTTACAGCCATTGCATCGCCAAGACTACAGAGAATTACTTGACTTGGCTACAGACCGAGTATTCTAGGAAGTTGGAAGCGGAGATTAGGAAGCGGTTGGATTATTAGAGCTTCAGTTCAAATCTCACCCTCCTGTCACCTTGAGTGATTTTGGCCCATCCAGTTTCATTGGCTATTGGCGGAT
>CAZKMC010000148.1:0-6220 GCA_964553485.1 uncultured Comamonadaceae bacterium | reverse complement strand
TATTTCTATCACTATTTCTATTTTCTGATTTCAGGTACTAGTAGCTTCACAATTCTCGCGTCTTCAAGAATTTCTTGTGGGACGTTTCCCCACTCAAGGACTGCGATTGGGTGTCTGGCTGCGATTAGTCTGTCTGTTGCTGCTTTATCCGTTTAGCCCTGTTCTTTGCTGACCCTCACTTTTCCCGTTCACAAAACAACTTGCATCGTTCACAAAACAACTTCATCATGATTGAGATGAAATTTGTTATTTAGTTGAAAAGGAAAAGATGTTCTCCAGATTAGTTTTCAAATTACCCCATTTCATAGTGATCCTAGTGGTAATATGGACAATGTTTATAATTGCTCTAATCACGATTCAAAGTTCAACGGATAGAACGGAAAAACACAAGCTTAGCTTGAGGGCTTACGGCGACAAAGAAAGTTTAGAATACTTAACCCCAAAAATATATATAGATGAAGACACCTATTATTCCTTTACCGACAGGTGGTTGGTGCATGAAGTAGAAATTCAAGCACCTCTGACGAGCTTCATCTTACGGCTAGATTATCCTTTTATTGATTCGATCATAGTCATAAAACATAATTTCTTGAATTTAAAAAAGAGCGAAATAATTGAGCCAATAGAGGGAATTGTAAACTCCAATTTTTATATTAATACTTTCGTACCCGAGGAGAATATTCTATTTATATATACAAAGTCTAAAAACAGATTAATCCTACCTATTGAGATATATACCCCTTTAAACTATATTAAATTTAGCTTTTATCATAGCCTAGTTGTAGGAGCATATATTGGAATTATTATTTTGGTTTTATGCTATTCAATAGTGTTCTATATTTCCACCAATGATTTAGATTTTGCCAACTATTGGGTAATGCTCATTCCAGTGTCAATTACGCAGTTCATCATAATTGGTCTTGGCCACTCTCTTCCCTTGGCGCAATTCGGCATTGATTCAAGCCAAATGCTGCTAGTTTTCGCCCCTCTAACAGTTTTTGGCACTCTTTATTTTTCCTATAACTATTTGGACATATTAAAGGATTTTAAGATATTAAAATTTGTCTACTGGTCCTTAATTTTTTTATCAATTATTAATATTATTATTGGACTTTCTGGGTACTATGAATTTGCCTTTCACATGTTGGATATTGTGAATTCTATTACAGCTATATATATACTCTATTTACTAATTGGTTTAAGATATCAGAACATTCACAAACATAAAATATTCTTGCTAGCCTGGAGTGGTTTCCTGCTCGGAGCTGTAATCCACGTTAGTGCAAGCATTGGAATATTTCAATACAACAAATACGCTTATTACGCGATGACCTTCGGAAGTGCGATTGAGGCCTTGATGGTTTCCTTAATGATGACTATAAGGCATAAATCATTTAATGCTTTGTCAATTGAAATGCTTGAATTAAATCTAAATTTTTCAGGCAATAAAATCTTTAATGATTTGGAGATTAAGCGTTTAAAAAAACAAATCAAAAAAACCCAAAATCAATTGCTTATTACACAAATGGATCCTCATTTCATTTTCAATGCGTTGAACTCCATAAACAGTGTCATTGTTAAAAAGGACTTTGTGCGGGCTCGGACTTATTTATTGGCCTTTTCAAAGTTTATGAGATCATTGCTCTACGTTCGCGAAAATGATTATATCCTACTTGAAGATGAAGTGGAAATTCTAGAAGGTTACATTGAACTTGAAGAACATCGAATAGGTCAAAATGTAGAATCGAATTTTATCATCGAATATGACATCGATGACCTTACTACATTCGTCCCAACTATGATTCTCCAACCAATACTCGAAAACTCCCTGTGGCATGGATTTTCATTACTCACTGGCAGAACACCAGTATTGTCTATACATTTCGAAAGATTGGGTAAAAATCTGGCTCAAATAACGGTTGAAGACAATGGCATTGGACGCGAAGCAGCAGGTGTCGCACAAAAAGGTTTCGACAAAAAAGATTCCTTCGGGCTCAAAATTGTCAATGAACGACTCTCAATCATCTGCGGCGAAATAAGTCAGGAATATAAAGAAGTGGTCTATTCAGATGTCCTAGATAAAAAAGGAGAAGTAGTTGGAACCAAAGCCGTTCTTCAAATCCCAATCAAATCCCAACGCGAAATTGTGATGGCCAGAGCAGAGAACGATCCTGAATTCGCAAAAAAAGCACAAGAGTACCTTGACAACAATTAACATCTTCCCTACCAAGCTTTTCATTTTTACACCGTTCATTTACAACACACCAAAAGCACAGAATCGTTAACTTTGTGTCAATGAACTATCGTATTCTCTTTTTCCTTGTGGGTATTTCCTTGTTCAGCCTGAACGGAAACGCCCAAATTTCTGAACTGACAAAAAACCCCAACGTGGTTCAACTCAGCGGGGTGATCGTAACCGGAGACTCTTTACGTCCCGTACCATTCTCTACCGTCTACCGTAAGAACGACACCCAAGGAACTGTCACAGACCTATATGGGTTCTTTTCGCTACCGGCTTTAAGTGGTGATACCATCCGCTTTTCTTGTGTGGGCTTTATACCGGCAGAGTATGTGATCCCGGATACCATTTCAGCCAACCGTTACAGCGTAGTGCAGATCCTAAGCAGAGATACGGTGCAACTTGCAACTACCTTCATCTACCCTTGGCCAGCAAACAAAGAACAGTTCAAAGAAGATTTCCTTGCCCTTGACTTGCCTTTGGATGAATCAGAACGTGCCCGGAAAAACCTGGAGTCCATTATGCTTTACAACCGCATGGCCGAGCTAGGCATGGATGGAAGTGAGAACTACAAATTTGCCATGCAACAGCAAGCTCAGCAGATGACCTATGCGGGACAAGCGCCGCCACAGCAGATCTTTAGCCCCATTGCCTGGGCCAAATTCATTGATGCCTGGAGAAGCGGGGCGTTCAAGCGACAATAACCTTTCTTGTGTGAAACATTTGAAAACGTGCTCCGTTGTAGAGAAGTGCGCAGTTTTTGCGTAGTTTCGAATCCCAAATGAGAGCAACTTTTTCTATTCTCTTTTTGCTGCTTACTACAGTGGCTTACACGCAATTGGCCACCGTTCAAGGTACGGTCACAGATGCACAAGGCAACTCCATTCCGGGTGTCAACATCTATGACACGTCCAAAACAATCCAAACAAACCCTTCAGATCGCAACGGAAGATACTCCATCAAGATCCCCACAGATAGAAAAGTAACCCTCATCTTTAGTTTCGTAGGGTATCAAAAAGTGGAGAAGACTTTTGAGCTAAAACCCAATGAGTCCATCATCTTCAACCCGAAACTAAAAACGGGTGTGGACATCGGTACTGCAGTTATTGAGGGTGGCGGTCAACGCACACAACCCATTCAACGCCTGGATCCAAAAATTGCGACACGCATTCCTTCTACCAGAGGAACCATCGAAGACCTGCTTTTGCAAGCTCCGGTGAATTTCACTTCTGAACTCAGTTCTCAGTACAATGTGCGTGGGGGTAGTTTTGATGAGAACCTAGTCTATGTGAACGACATCCAAGTATACCGTCCGTTTTTAGTTCGTGCGGGACAACAAGAAGGGCTTTCGTTTCCAAACCCAGACATGGTAGAGAGCATCGAGTTTTCTGCTGGAGGGTTCGAAGCCAAGTACGGAGATAAAATGTCCAGCGTTCTCGATATCAAATACCGCAGACCTACAGACTTCGCCGGTTCATTCTCAGCTAGTCTCTTAGGCGGTAGCTTTCAACTGGAAGACCGAAGCAAGAACAAGGTATGGTCGCACAATTCCGGAATCAGATACCGAAACAACTCTTACATTTTAGGCACACTTGACACCCAAGGAGATTACAACCCCAATTACACAGACGTTCAGACCTATATCACCTTCGACCCTGATACTACTGGTCCCTGGAGTTTTAACTTCCTAGGGAACTACGCACGGAACAAGTACAATTATGTCCCCATGACCCGCGAAACAGATGTGGGAAATATCAATGAAGCTTTGAGACTGACCGTTTACTTTGAGGGACAAGAAGTGACGCAGTTCCAGACTTTCTTTGGAGCTTTTAGTACCGCGTATACCACAGATGTGAGCAGGTTGCAATTTATCGTCTCTGCATTCCGCACAGATGAATCCGAGACCTTTGACATTCTGGGACAATACTTCCTCGACGAACTAGAGCGAGATCTAGGTTCAGATGAATTTGGAGAGGTACTCACCAACCGCGGAGTTGGTTCTTTCCTGGAACATGCCCGCAATGACTTGGACGCCACAGTTCTTAACTTCTCTCACAAAGGATTCAAGGATTTCGACTATGCCGATCATTACCTCGAATGGGGTGTGAAAGTGCAGCAAGAGATCATCAACGACAGGCTAAGCGAATGGACACTCATTGACAGCGCCGGTTATAACACACCCCACCCCCAGGATTCTATCGGATATATTGATGGAGATGCTCAACCAGATCACCAAGTTATCTTAAGAGATGTGATCAAATCCAATGAGGCGCTTTCTACAACCCGTATAACAGGATTTGTTCAAGACACTCATGATTGGGAAAATGAAAATGGGGACAGATTCACTTACAATGTGGGTCTGCGCGGACACCTTTGGACTTTCAACAATGAATTCGTAGGTGGACCTCGAGCTCATTTCTCATGGCAGCCAAAATGGTTCTATACTCCCAAGACTGTGCTTGAAGGAGAAGACAGTATTCGTCGTCGTGACGTAGTTTTTAAATTCGCTTCGGGAATGTATTACCAGCCTGCATTCTACAGAGAAATGCGCGATATTTCTGGTGGGCTCAATCAAGACATCAAAGCCCAGCGTTCTATCCATGTGGTAGCAGGTGTGGATTACATCTTTCAAAAGTGGGACCGTCCATTCAAATTTATTGGGGAGATCTATTACAAGGACCTCAACCAATTGATTCCCTACGAGGTAGAGAACGTACGCTTGCGCTACTACGCCACCAACAACGCCAAAGGATACGCAACAGGCGTAGATTTGATGTTGAACGGTGAATTCATTGAGGGCATTCAAAGCTGGCTTCGTGCATCCTTCCTCAAAACTGCTGAAGACCTGAGTGATGATTTCTACTATGAATATTTCAACGATGAAGGCAAGTTGATCGTCCCAGGATTTACACTCAATGACAATGCAGTGGACAGCAACTTCGTGGAGCCAGGGTTCATTCCTCGTCCTACAGATCAACGCTTCAACTTTAGCTTGTTGTTCCAGGATGAAATGCCACGTTGGCCGGAATACAAAGTCTTGATAAGCATGTTCTACGGAACTCCCCTGCCCTTTGGCCCGCCAAGTTTTGAGCGTTACAAAGACGTATTGCGAACTTCAGCTTACAGACGTGTCGACATCGGATTCTCTAGAGACTTGGTTACCAAAAAGTCTAAAGAAGCGGGCAAATTGGGATGGATGAAAGAAGGTTATGTAGCCTTAGAGATCTTCAATATTCTGGGCATCAACAACACCATCAACTACACGTGGATCGAGGATGTGAGCGGAAGACAATATGCCATTCCGAACTTTCTGACGGGAAGGCGAATTAATTTAAAGGTGGCTTTTAAGTTCTAGAAGCGACCTCTCCTCGGCCGAGAGGCCAAAAAAAAGTAAACTTGAAACGACTCCGAAAATACACGGGAATTCTAGTAGGTGCTTCAAGTATTCTGTTGGCTCTTTTCCTAAGCCTGATGCCCAATTTGGCTGAGACTCTTTACCGCAATGGCCTGTTCAAATTTTACCGGCAAACTTGGGGATATCTGACAGAGATTGTTGCATATCCTTTTGTGGTTATTCTATTACTAATTCTTGCTTATGGAATTGGCCGGTTTGTATTGAGATCTTTCCGCGAAAAGAAACTGAATGTATTGAGTTTACTCAATGTAATGGGCGTCCTGATCTGCTGGTTCTTTGTGAGTTGGGGATGGAATTACAGTTGTCCCGGAATACAAGAAAAACAACCTGTCAAGCTAGAGTCCACCACCCCGGATTACCTGCAACTTGCTGCTTTAGCTGCTGAACAAGCGGGAATTCTCAGAAATCGATTACCCTACATGACCGTTTGGCATTCTGATTCCGCATATTTCGAAAAAGTGCATCCACTTGTCAAAAATGAACTTACAAAATTAGGTTTTGCTCCACGTGGTTTCGGAAAGGTGAAACTACTCCGTGGAAATGGCTTCATGCGGAAGTTGGGAATA
>CAZKMC010000147.1:5007-7088 GCA_964553485.1 uncultured Comamonadaceae bacterium | reverse complement strand
GAGATCTATCTTTTGGACCGTCCTCACCGCAATCGCAGGCTTGTTTGTGGTGCTTTTGATCCAACGGATGGATACGGGCAGTTGGACAAGTTTCATTGAAGCGCAACAAGCGTGGGGCAATTCCCTGAGCTGGCCGCAGTGGCCTTTGCGCACGTGGGGCCAAGGCATCAACTTGATTCTAGATGGCACGGCTCTGTGGTTTGGCTTGTTAAGTGGTGTTTCTTTTTTTCTTTTGCTTCGCGAGGAAGATGCTTCTCCTAAGAACAGCCCCACACTAATGGCGTTGAGCTTTGTGGCCGGCACATGTTTACTTGTGTTATTCACTAGAGGTGGATTCCTGTTTAGCCTCAGCCGATTTGTCTTTGCGTCTCCTTTAATTCTGTTGGTTGTTCACAGACTGATCTCAATCAAGCCTACAAAGAAGAGCCTTGCATGGATGGCAACATCAATAGTGTTATTCGGAATTGCACTTGGTGCATACGAGCACATCATCACATGGCTCCAGTTTCTTGCGGTAGGTGCATTTGTAACTGGAAGCTGGATCATTTGGAACAAAAACAGGCCAATCCTCAAATGGTTGGTAATTGCCTTGATGCTTGGATTACAGGGCTACGTGTGCAGCCTCTTTCTTTTTGGAGATTGGATTGCCTGAGGTGGGATGAGCAACAAAGTAGTAGTTCAATCCTTCATAAAACTGCTCACAGAATTGCTTTCTGGAAAGATTCTTTCCGCTATCTACATATTCATCTAACAATGAAACACTGAGGCCACATTCTTCAGACAGAAAATCAAAAAGCATTTCCGGTGTTGTACCATAATGATCAGAAGCTCCTAGTCCGTGCTCAAAAATAATGACAGGTTTTTGAGTAGCGATGGTATTTACGGCACCTTTCAGAACTTCGTATTCTGCTCCTTCCACATCAATCTTGATGAGGTCAATAGTGGTGTTTTTGGGTAGAAGATCATCAAGTTTAGCCTTGGGAACTTCAATTTTTCGAATGTTCTCTTTTTGCTGATAGGATCTTTTGCGAATTCCGCTGTATGCTGGATTGGATAGTACGTGATGGAAGCTAGTTACTCCAGGACGATCAGACAACGCGATTTGATGGACGGATACATTACCATTGTATTTTTTCTTGAGCGCGTCAAATAGCTCAGGAATTGGTTCAAAAGCAAAATGATGCCCTTTTGGTGCCAATCTGAGAATATCATCCATTACTTCGCCCTTGTGACAACCGATGTCGACACAATTCGAGTCCTGTTTTATGATGCGCTTCATTACTTTCAAAGTCAAAGCGTCATAACGCTGATTTTGAGTCAAATGAATACCAAAAAACGACAAAACTCTTTTGGCTATATTTTTGAGATAACTTACCATGTACAGTGCAAAAATAAGCGAACTCTTGATAACTCAGGAATCATCTAACTTTATGTCATGAAAAGAATATTTGGAATATACGCAATTGGACTCATTGCTTTGTGGGTTGGCTTGAGTTTTAGTTGTGGAAACAGGTCTTTGGAAGAAACTGATAGTGAAATGGGAGCTGCCTTAATTACCGTTACAAAACTCACTCAGCAAGAAATCTACCCTGGAGTTCATTCAAATTTGGTTAAGACCAGGAATTATCTTCTTCAAGCTAACCTTGAATTGAGTTCAGTCATTCAGATAAAAGCGTTAATGGTTGATTCAATTAGACTTGTTCCTGGGTTTGTAAAAGTTGATGGTGCGAATCTCAAAGTTGAAATGCTTACAATCGATGGCGGAAACCACCAAGTTCAGCTAAATTTTGCGAGGAATTTTTATGGTGATGGTCCTCAGGTAGTAGAAGAGTTTGAGGCTCAATCAAGCGGAATGTATATAGAAAAAGGGAAGGCTAAATTGGAGATTATGATTGATGGTGAAGTCCAGATTCTTGAACTTGGAGAAATCACAAAACTTGAATCAATCTACGCGCCCTGATTGCAGATTCTTCCTTGAACTATCTTGTTTTCAAAAAGTAAAACTTGCTATATTTGCCCACGGTTCTGCAGACGTGTAGAATGGTTAAAGTCCAAAGGAAATCTATTCAGTTTTCCAATGG
>CAZKMC010000147.1:0-4997 GCA_964553485.1 uncultured Comamonadaceae bacterium | reverse complement strand
CCAATGGCAATCAAAAATGGGGGTATAGCTCAGTTGGCTAGAGTGCTTGCATGGCATGCAAGAGGTCCGGGGTTCGAATCCCCGTACCTCCACAATCAAACCCGCTTTCGTCATCTTACATGTGGCAAGCGGGTTTTTACTTCTTATATAATAGCCCTGTAGTACAATGGATAGTGCGTAGGTTTCCGGAACCTAAAATCCAGGTTCGATCCCTGGCGGGGCTACTTTTCAGTTTGGAGTTTTCAGTTTGGAGTTTGGAGTTTTGAGACTTGAGGGCGTTCGCAGGAAGCCTTAAGGTGCAGTGTGTTCTTCTGCTACTGTACTTCCTTTGCAAAGCATGATCAAATCTTCAATTGGCCCGTTGTAATCATTTCCATCAACTGTGCCTTTGATTCCTTTGACTTTTACCCTTTCAGTAAATTGATGAAATGTCCAGTCGATTCCTTTTAACTTGTGTTTGCCAGAGTATGAGGCAATCCACAAAGGGTAGTCATCTACATGTCCTTCTAAATGACTGGAATAGAATTTTCTTCCAGTGTAAATGATTGGCTTAACACCGTAGTGGTCTTCCGCCAATCGCAGCCAGTTGTTTATTCCCTCTCGCAAATTTCCAACTCCATATCTGCTCATTTCCTCAATGTCCAGGATAGGAGGGAGGTCTCCGTCCTCGAGCTCAACCTTTGACGCAAAATTTTTGAATTGCTCCTCGCTGTTTTCATGCGGACGGTAATAGTGGTATGCTCCGCGCAAATACCCTTTCTTTTTGCTCTCTTTCCAATTCTTTTTGAATTGTTTGTCGCGACCATTGTGCCCCATGGTGGACCTGATAAAAACATATTGGATGGGGTGGTGCGAGGTTCTGACTTCATCCCATTGAATTTTACCCTGATAGTGAGAGACATCAATTCCAAAAACATGGTCTCCTTCCAATTGGAAAGGGAGAAGGACTTTTTCGGAAAGTTCAAAATTTGAAAAACGCAACGCCGTCCACAACCCTGCTATGCCAATTAATAACCCTAATCCCAACCACAATGCACGCCCAATCCAACTCGCTTTTGGTTTTTTCTTGGCATTTGGTAGAGGTGGGGGGTCAAACATCCTGATTCAATTAATGGTGTTGAATTACGAAATCTGAAATCGAGTTCTGCCCATTAATTTCCAGCTGAAGCAAATATTTTCCAGATGAGAAATCATGAAAGTCAAAAGTATGGGGTATGCTAATCTTCCCGCTCTCAAGCAGCTTCCCTTCAATATCGAAAACGTGATAGTTTGCGAGTGAGGGAGTTGAAGAAGAAACGGTAAGAAACTGGTCAGTAGGATTGGGGTAGATGGAAAACGAAAGGATACTCTCCTCGGCTACGCCAACTAATAAATCTTCACCGTTACAATCCTGATCTATTCCGTCATTGGGGATCTCAACGCCATCTGGATTTACATCTTCATTTGTGTCGTCGCAATCATCAACCTCGTCATAGAACCCATCCTCATCCAAATCATGCAAACAGGTGCCGTCATCTTCGTTTGCTTCTGGGTTGAAATTCACAGCTGTATTATCCGTACAACCCGCAACAATTATGATTGGGTCTAAACCAGGTTGGAAATCATATTTTCTCACCCGATAAGAGCCCATGCCGGGTTCCATTTTGAATTCGAAAACAATCTCCCCTGCGGCATTCACTTCTGTGACCCTGCCGCCACCAAGTATGTTGAAAGAGCCATAATTAATTACTGAGTTTCCATTTGGAAGGCGCTGTGCATTTCCTTTCGACTGTGCGTAGATTTCTTCTGGATGAATGAATTGCCACACACGTTGTGCCTCCATCAGCTCTTCATCAATCACATATTCTACAGCCCTGGAAATTTGCGGATCATGCCCATTTCCATTGTCGAACAACATATAATTACCATTAGGCAGTGCACGGATGTCATGTTGCATACTGAAACTGCCAAAGCCCGGGTCAGTGATTTCAAATTCGTTCTGTGTCCCGCCAAATCTCCAAATCGTTTCAGTTGTAATTCTATCGATTTTTGTAATCTCACTCAATGATCTGGCGGAGAACAAAAAATTCCCATCATTGTCTATGTCAAAGGCATTTCCATGCACGTAATCTAAATTTTGTGCTGTTAGGTCTGAGTCATAGTCTGTAATTTCATAATGATCCCAACTTCTCCATTCGGTGACAAGAAGTTGGTTGTCGTCCATTTCATGAATGATATATCCTGTCACATTGGCTTCTGGGTTTCCCCCTTCAACAATTTGGCTCATATCTATTGTTTGTGGGTCGTATGCGCCCACTACAAAATAATTGTTTTCCAACATTAAAAGTTCGTGGTTATCTGTGATTGCTTCACCTTGAAAGGGAACTGTTTGGGTGGGCACCATGACACTATCCAAAATGACCCATTGGCCGTTGAAACCATCAAAATAGCTAGGGTAACCTGAAGCCTGAAAATCGAAATTCAGCCCCATTCCTGGGATGAAGTCCTCATAGATAACATTACAAACGCTATCTAGAATCATTACCGCATTATCGCTTATGGAGCCAAAGGGATAGATGAAATAATTGCCTGGTCCTGGATTTTCATTTACCAGAATTTCAAATTGTGGCGTCACATTCTGAGTGGATTTGGAGGGAGTTTCAACAGGGTTTTGGGCAGCTTTTGCTATTGGTTTGAGTGTTGTGTGAAAAGTATAAGCGAATTGTCCAAATGGAACGCCGTTCACATCGTTGAAACAATTATCACATGTGAGTTGAACATTTTCATTGTTCTCAAAGTTTTCCGCTGGATCAATTACAATTCGGTCAGGATTCCTACCAATGAAGATTTCGAAGTCTAGATTTCCACTTTTATCACCTTGGATAAGGATGCTCTCCTGATTCACAGGTTCAACAGCATGCAACTGGTCTGATGGTTTCCATAGGATATTTCGGTTTAGATGATGAAAATCAGATTGTGGAAATGGCGCACTATAAATAAGGGCTTCCGGAAAATCTTGGTGAGAAGGTAAAATTTGTGTATTCAAATCTTGAATGAACACCAAACACATCACAAGGGTAATTAGCGGCAAAATTTTGGTCATACGCTAATATACTTCCAAATGAGATTTCATTCGGTCTCAAGGTTGAATACAATTTTTGAGGATTCCACGAATCCTAAGATTTGAGGAGCAATTCCACTTTGACTTGAGCGCAGCATTAAGAAACCAAATTGTATTGCGTTTAATAATGCAAGAAAAGGAGAGTTTGGAAGAAAAATTCAGGGTCAATTAATGATGTTGAATGACAAAATCATTGGTGTAATTCCGGCCATTAATTTCAAGCTGGAGCAAATATTTTCCAGACGAGTAATCATGAAAATTAAAAGTGTGGGGTATTGAGATCTTCCCACTGTCAAGCAGCCTTCCTTCAATATCGAAAACGTAATAATTTGCGAGTGAGGGAGTTGAAGAAGAAACGGAAAGAAACTGGTCAGTAGGGTTTGGATAGATGGAAAACGAAAAGCTACTCTCCTCGGCCACGCCAACAACTAAATCCTCACCGTTACAATCCTGATCAATTCCGTCATTGGGGATTTCAACTCCATCTGGATTGATATCTTCATTTGTGTCGTCGCAATCATCTACTTCATCATAGAAGCCATCCTCATCTAGATCATGCAAACAGGTGCCATTATCTTCATTAGCTTCTGGGTCGAAATTTACTGCAGTATCATCCGTACAGCCAGGAACAATTACCACTACGGTATCTGTTGACGTTGCAAAATCATACTTTCTCGCACGGTAAGTGGTATGTCCTGGCTCCATTTTAAACTCGAAAACAATTTCCCCTGCAGCATTGACCTCGGTAACTCGGCCACCCCCCAACTGGTTGTACGTGCCATAACCGAGCACTGTATTTCCATTTGGTAATCGCTGAGCATTCCCTTGCGAGGGCGCAAAAAGTTGGTCTGGATGAACAAACTGCCAAACCCGAGAGGCTTGCATCAAATCCTCGTCAATAAAATACTCCACAGCTCTGGAACGTTGAGGGTTATGATTATTCCCGTTGTCAAAAAGCATATAATTACCATTATCAAGGGCACTTATGTCATGTTGCATGCTAAATCCACCAAATCCTTGGTCTGAAATTTCGAATTGGTTTTGTGTTCCTCCAAATCTCCAAATCGTTTCAGTGGTGATTCGATTGATTTTTGTGATCTCGTTCAAAGATCTCGAAGACAGCAAAAAATTCCCATCATAGTCTATGTCAAAGGCATTCCCGTGAACATAGTCAATGGCTTCTAGGGTAAGGTTTGAGTCATAATCAGTAATTTCAAAATGATCCCAACTTCTCCATTCTGTGAACAAGAGTTGATCGTCATCCATTTCTTGAATAATATATCCTGTTACGTTGGCTTCTGTAGACCCTCCTTCTACGATCACGCTCATATCTATTGTTTGAGCATCATTTGCAGCAACCACGAAGTTGCCATTTTCTAACATCAGGAATTCATGGTCATCGGTTTGTCCATCGCCTTGATGTGAAATGGTCTCAGTGGGAGCCATGGCACTATCCAAAACTACCCACCAATTGTTATATCGATCCATATAACTCGGGTACCCGGATCTTTGAAAGTCAAAGTTTGTTCCCATACCAACTAGTATTTCTTCATATAAGACATTGCATACACTGTCCAATATCATGACCCAGCTGTTACTGGGTGTAGTATGAGGGTGGATGAAATAATTTCCAGGACCAGGATTCTCATTTACCAGGATTTCGAACTGCGGAGGCATTAGTTTCTCTACGTTTAAAGCAGGTTTTGGCGCTTTAACAGAAGCTTTCGCCGCTTGGTTGCCGGTGGTGTGAAAAGAATATGTGAATTGCCCAAACGGGTTTCCATTTGTGTCATTAAAACAGTTGTTACATGATACATGAACAGTCTCATCTCTCTCGAAATTAACGGTTGGATTAATAACAATCCGGGCAGGATTTCGCCTAATTTGAAAGTCAAAG
>CAZKMC010000146.1:2598-7140 GCA_964553485.1 uncultured Comamonadaceae bacterium | reverse complement strand
CTCGCAAAGGCAAACCAGAATCAACATTGCCGCCCCGGGGATTTTGGAATTTGATTAATTAGGTTTTCTAAAGGCTATCGCCCGAAGAATGGGCACTTGAAATCCGTACTTACTTTCACAAAAGCAATTTCCTTCTTTTGCGCTGTTCAACGCACTACGTGAAGTAGCTGTGCGCCCACTGCATTTTGTGTTTGCCATCTGAGCACGTAATTTCCAGAAGACCAATCAGAAATGTATAGGACATAATTCCCAGAAAAAGAGACCTTGGAAAGTAATTGACCTGATAGATTTCTAACCTCTATTTCCAAGGCTTGAGAACTCTTGAGATTGAATTGGCCAGTAGAGGGATTTGGATAGATCAACAAAGGAGATATGTCAACATCTTCAACAACCAAAGGTGTTTGCGGAAGGGTATTGATGGCTTCTGAAATATTGTGGGTAGGGGGCACGTACGGTTCTTCTTCAATTTCTTCTTCTGGTGCTTCGCCTTCCATCCAATGGTGGTATTGGTTGATTTCTGGATTGTAGTAGGTTTCGTACAACCCACTTGGCCAGCGAATGATGACGCTATCCACTTGGGTTACTTCACCCAGTCCAAACAACAGTTGTTTGCTGTTTTGACCGCTGTATCCGCTTCCACAGTTGATCTCGTCGTGCCGTGTGACTTCAGGCAAATACACTGTAATTCGCGCACCAATGGCATCCCGGTTGCTCACAGTTCCTTCCAGTCCAATGCCAATCCATTGGAAATCAGTGAGGTCATTCAACAGCACTTGGTTGTCAAATGAATTCCCGCTTCCATTGATGGCAATGACAAGATCTTCAGAGCCATTACGGTCCAAATCTCCGCACGCCAAACCTGCTCCTCCGTATGGGCTTTCCAAAGGCGTGCCCGCCGCAACATCCACAAATGTCAAATCACCGTTGTTGCGGTATAGTTTGTTGGTCCAGGGACTAAAATTATAGTCGTTCGCAAAGTAGATGTCCATGTGCCCGTCCATGTCGGCGTCTGTCCAGGCGATTCCCCAACTCATGCCGGGGTCCATAATTCCGGCAGATTGCGAAATGTTGGAGTAAGTGCCATCGCCATTTGCTAAGAACAGCGTGTTGCCATCGTAGTTGTTGGTCACGTAGACATCCATCCATCCGTCAAAATTCACGTCTGTGATGTCCACACCCATGCCTTGTCCCGCGTAGTTCAACCCAGATACAACGCTCAAGTTGATGAAGCTTCCGTCTCCGTTGTTGCTGTATAGTTTATTGGCGCCATTGGCATCGTGGGTCAGGTACAAGTCCTGATCACCGTCGTTGTCGTAGTCAAAGAATATACTGCCCATTCCGACCAGCGAATCAAAGGCGCCAGAAAAGCCGAGCATGTTTGTAAATGTGCCATCGCCATTGTTGAAGTAGCACATGTTCTCCTCGTTCATATTCACGAGGTAGATGTCTAACCACCCATCGTTGTTGATGTCTGCCGCATTCATACTTCTGAGCTGGGCGTCATAATCTGCGCCTCTGATAGCTGCTTCTTCTGAGAAGGTTCCGTCTCCATGATTGATAAACAGACTGTTGGGGTCATTGAAATTCCCTACATATAAATCCTGATCTCCGTCATTGTCCACATCAAAGAACAAGGCACAATAGGAAGCGCTGAAGTCATTGACCCCGGCCGAATTGGTCACGTCCGAAAAAGTGAGGTCGCCATTGTTGCGGAATAGTTTGTTGTCGCCAGCCTTGGTGGCCACATAGATATCTTCCCAGCCATCACCGTTGTAATCACCCAATGCCAATCCATGATTGAGGGTGCCGGTTTGCAAGCCGGCTATTTCAGAAATGTCCGTAAAGCTCACTTGCGCTGTCATCGACAACGAAACAAATACAAATGATATGAAAGCAAATAACCGCATGGTGTAAGATGAACACCAAATTAAGGCAAAAAGTTCTGAGCGCGTTGGCTGTCGTTCATGTGAGTAAAAGATTTTATTTTTTCATACCTTTCTTTGTGAAGTTCGTTTGTAGACGAGTGCCAGAGAAGAGTTCTAGCCTAGCTCTTGGGTTACGATCAATGAACAAAACTACTTGTCATGAGTTCTCAACTTAGAAAGGCATTGACCGCAATTTTCCTGATGGCTTTTGTGTCACTTTCCGGACAGTCTTCTTTTGAACATGGTCTGGGTGTGCAGGCAGGAATGCTCAATCATTATCATCCCATTTTGGTAAATGGAAATGCCTTTCATGTCACGAACTTCCTCTCCGCTGAGATAAGCTATCAACTTAAATTCAATATGAGTCAGGCTTTTGCAATTTCAGCTTATCCCGCTGCTGGGATCGTTTCGTCTGTGGTTTCTCCGTTTAACGAATTAACCGGGGGACATTATCACCTTCCTCTAGTTGCCGAATTCAGTCCGGCTATTCGAGAAAAAAGGACATTGGTCTTGGGTGCTGGTCTGTCTGTGTTAGGATTTAGCGGGGGTGGTTTTAAGTGGCGTACTTTTATTATGCCTCAATTAGCCGTTGGATTGAAGTTTCCTGCTGAAAGTCAACGCTTCAATTTTCGTCTGGCGTTAGGACTGTCCAATATCACTTCTAAAGAGCAAGAAGGAACCACCGTCGCATACCGAGATCGTTACCTCAATACCACTTTGGCATGCTACTACAGATTTGGTAAGTAAAAGCAAATGCCTGAAGTAAGCATTTTCTTCCTTGGAAGATCATTAGAAATGAGTGTAAGTTTGAATGTTATGAATGCCGTTAGGCTACTAGCAGTTGATTACTGTCAAATCGAATGTTCATGGCAAATGGTGTAAGCATATAGGCTCATTCATCACCTTGAAAATTTTCCATTTTTAGCCGTGCTCAATCTCCTCACATACCGTAATTTCGTCCCAAAATCTGCAAGCCATGTTGAAGAAAATTGTCGAGTGCGTTCCGAATATTTCTGAGGGAAGAGATCCAGCTAAGATCAAAGCTGTAACAGATGTGGTTGAAACGGTTGAGGGGGTGAAATTACTGGACGTGGATCCAGGTTCATCAACCAACCGCACGGTCATCACTTTTGTTGGTGAGCCTGATCAGGTAGTTGAGGCTGCCTTCCGCGTAATTCAGAAAGCAGCGGAGGTCATCGATATGAGCAAGCACCACGGCGAGCACCCACGCATGGGCGCAACCGATGTTTGTCCATTTGTACCTGTAGCAAATGTTACCATGGAAGAATGTGCAGCACTTGCGCACAAACTGGGCAAGCGAGTAGGAGAGGAGTTGGGCATCCCAGGATACTTCTACGAAGAGGCTGCCACACAACCAAAACGCAAAAACTTGGCCCACTGTCGCAGTGGACAATATGAAGGACTCGAGAAGCTGAACAAACCGGAATGGAAACCAGATTTTGGTCCCGCAGAATTCAACGCCCACGCCAAAAAAACCGGAGCCACCGCTATCGGAGCCCGCGATTTCCTTGTGGCATACAATGTCAATCTAAACAGCACTTCTACTCGTAGGGCCAACGCTATTGCCTTCGACATTCGTGAAGCGGGAAGAATTAAACTCGAAAACGGACTTACAGGAAAAAAAGTCTTGGATGAGAATGGTGAACCAGTGCGCATACCAGGATCACTCAAAGCAGTTAAGGGAATCGGTTGGTACATTGAAGAATACGGTGTAGCCCAACTAAGCCTGAATCTCACCAATATTAACATTACACCTGTACATATCGCTTTTGATGAGGCCGTTGCCAAGTCTGCAGAGCGCGGAATTCGGGTTACGGGCAGTGAAATTGTGGGACTCATTCCAAAACGTGTGTTGATTGATGCTGCAGACTACTACTTGAAAAAGCAAGAGCGTAGTTTGGGGATCAATGACGAAGAAAAGATCAAAATTGCGGTCAAGTCTTTGGGTCTCGATGATCTTGCCCCATTCCATCCGAAAGAAAAAGTAATCGAGTATCTCCTTGAAGACCAGTTAGGTAAGCAGCTTGTGGACATGGATCTTGTGGCCTTTGCCAATGAAACTGCTTCGGAGTCTATGGCTCCTGGAGGAGGTTCGATCAGTGCTTATGTCGGTGCACTTGGTATTTCCCTGGGATGTATGGTAGCCAACTTGAGTGCACACAAACGCGGATGGGATAGCCGCTGGGAAGAATTTTCAAATTGGGCAGAGCAGGGGATGTCGCTGCAAAAGGAATTGCTACACTTAGTTGACGAGGACACCCGCTCTTTCAACGGAATTATCAGCGCATTCCAATTGCCAAAAGGCACTGAAGACGAGAAAAAAGCTCGTGCTGAAGCAATTCAAGCTGCCACTAAATATGCCATTGAGGTGCCTTTAAAGGCGGCAACTATTTGTCTTGAAAGCATGGAGGTGATGTTGCAAATGACCAAGATCGGAAACCCTAACTCCATTACCGATGCGGCTGTGGGCGCTATGTGCGCAAGAACAGGGGTGCTTGGTGCAGCCATGAACGTGAAGATCAACACCGGAGATTTGGCAGATAAGGCCTATGTGGCTCAGGTAATTGAGAAGGTTGAGAATATGGAGTCTAAAGCG
>CAZKMC010000146.1:479-2588 GCA_964553485.1 uncultured Comamonadaceae bacterium | reverse complement strand
TTCAGAAACATCTTAGTGCTTAGGGGAATTCACTGCTCTCTTTGTATACAAATAGCTAACAGCTCAGTGCAAATATCTTCGTGAGACTTCTAGTTGAAAGGTGGATTAACTTTTGTAACGTGCATGCTATGCCATCCAGACATTGAACGCAGCCGCTAACATATCCGCTAAACAGCGCTTTAAAAGGGTGCTTTATTTTTTCCCTTTTCGCTTGCTGGTCCTCCACTTCAAACGGAATCACTTCCTCTTGTTCTTTTGGATACTCTTGTTCGGATATACTCTCAATTTTTTCGCAACACGTTATGGAGTATCCTATCAGTTCCTCTATCCGGAATATCAGGGGGTCAATGACTTCATTGCTTTCGCCATCACTGGGTTCGCCTTGGGTGGGTTCATACTCGCATTCAACCTCTATACCTACATCCTTCACGGCTTCCGGTTCCCGTTTATTGTGACTCTGAACAGACCGTTTGTGAAATTCAGCATCAATAATTTCATCATTCCTGTGGCATACGTGGTGGTCTATGTTTCCGCTAGTGTGCGCTTTCAGCGCGAGGAAGAATTACTTTCGTTTTCTGAAATATCCGGCAATATCGCCGGGTTTCTGTCAGGCATGTTCATATTTCTCATCCTGTCCTTGCTGTATTTCACAGTCACGAACAAAAATATCCTTCACTACGAACCCAGCCATAAGTCGAAAAAAAGACGCAACTTTTTCAGACGGGGACCCAAAATACCGGAACCTGAAGAGATGGAGCAAGAAGCTCCAGTCCAGACCAACTTTCACAAACGTACCAGTTGGTTTGAACGTGAAAAACGAAGCGCCGAATGGCATGTAGAGACCTATCTCGTGAATGTTGCGAAAATTGGCCTTGCAAGAAAATCTGGACATTATGATCGGAGCTTATTAGAGAAGGTCTTTGCACAGAATCATGTCAATGCAAGCCTATTTGAGATTGCGCTTGTTATGAGCTTTATTCTTATTGGTTCCCTTGGCGACAATCCTTTCTTTGTCATTCCGGCAGCGGCCAGCGTAATTCTCTTGTTCACGATGTTGCTGATGCTCACATCAGCTTTTTTCTCATGGATTAAAGGCTGGACACTCACAGTATTTATTGTGGTGTTTTCATTGTTGAATTTTTTCTTCTCTGATATCCCTTTTCTGAATGTAGAAAACCATGCATACGGCTTGAATTACGACGGGGAAAAAGCTCTGTACACCAAAGAAGTTATTGCCAAAATCAATGCTGCAGATTCATTGGCCAAAGCCGACTTTTTGCATACTATAGAAATACTGGATAAATGGCGCAAGAAAAATCAAAGGTCTACCAATAAAAAACCAAAACTGGTCATCATCAATACAAGTGGGGGTGGTTCTCGTGCTGCGCTGTGGACCATCTCTTCCCTAATGAAAGCAGACAGCTTGTCTAACGGTCAGTTGTTTAACCATGCAGCTTTAATTTCAGGGTCATCCGGAGGAATGATTGGAGCAGCTTATTACAGAGAATTGGCACTTCAACATAAACTTGGGATCATTGATACGCTTTATGATCAGGCCTTTTGTGATGACATGGGGAAAGACATGTTAAATCCAGTCATATTTTCCATGGCTACCAATGACCTGTTTATCAGGTACCAGCAGATAGAAGACGGAGATCAATCCTACACCAAGGACAGAGCTTATGCTTTTGAAAAGCAGTTGAATGTCAATACCAATCACGTATTAATGAAACGTCTTCGAGATTATCAACTACCAGAAGAATCTGCTTTGATTCCAATGGTAGTGATGGCGCCAACCATTATTAATGACGGACGAAGACTAATTATTTCCAGTCAACCAGTTTCTTATTTATGCCAAAATAAACCAGTAGACAAGTTGCACTCATCGCCGGTTGCGGAAGATGTGGAGTTCAGTAGGCTATTCGCTGCCCAAGGAGCGGAAGATGTCTGGTTCACATCCGCGCTTCGAATGAATGCAACTTTCCCTTTTGTGATGCCGGTAGTTTCCTTGCCTTCAGAACCCGCAATAGAAGTGATGGATGCAGGCATGCGCGACAACTTTGGTGTAAAATCAACTTTGCAATTTTTGTACACCTTCCGAAATTGGAT
>CAZKMC010000146.1:0-469 GCA_964553485.1 uncultured Comamonadaceae bacterium | reverse complement strand
GGAAATACACTTGTCCAGCAATTCGTAGCCCCTTTAGGCTCTGTGTATGGAAATTTCACCAAAATGCAGGACTATAACAACGATCAAATGATGCGATATTTGAGTGCGTGGTTTGAAAGCGATATCGACCTGGTCACCTTCGAAATGCCCAATGATGACTTGAATCGGGTATCCCTCAGTTGGCATCTCACCAACAAGGAGAAAATGCAAATCAAGAATAATCTACACACCCCTCAGTTCGAAGGAGAACTTCATCGCTTGATGAGGTTGTTGGAATGACGAGGCATTAATAATTAATAGCTAGTAATTAGTAGTTAATAATTAATTCGGGCCTCTGGATCGGATTCTACATTTGATGTCATATTCCCATAACCCATAACCCATAACCCATAACCATTTGCCCATATCACCCCCAGCCCTAGCGGACCGGGCTATTGATAATCCGCCCCTCTGGGGCTTGTATTTTGGT
>CAZKMC010000145.1:4782-7146 GCA_964553485.1 uncultured Comamonadaceae bacterium | reverse complement strand
CAACAGGCTGGAGCAGTTCGTGAACTACTACAACAATCATCGTTACCACGAATCCCTACAGAATCTGACACCTGCTGATGTATACTTCGGTCACGACAGAAAAATCCTGAAACAACGAGAATTAACCAAAATCAAAACCATGAAAAAACGCAGGAAAAATCACCGGTCTCAGGTGTTGAAACTATGACTTAACTTTGACTGTCCCCAGTCCACTTTGGTTTGAAGACATACACGTCTCGCAATTTTAATTTTATCCGCGAATAGAACTTAGTGGCAACTTTACGGATTATCATTTTTTTGTAAAGCGCTACCAGATTGCAGATTTAATAAAATCAAAGTACTTTTGAATTTACCTGATAAATAGTGTTTCATAACCTAAAGGAATATTAAGATGTATGGACTAGTAAATAAAGCAATTCAAGACATGGTAATTAAAGGCCATGGTGAAGAAGCTTGGAAGGGGATAAGAATGGAGGCGGGGCTGGATGATGAGAGAATTGTAAGCCTAAAAAACTACCCCGATAGCTTGACATTTAAACTTGTTGGGGCAGCTTGTCATCAGTTAGGTGCTGAAGCTAATGATATATTGGAAGCTTTTGGAGAACATTGGGTACTTTATACTGCGGAAGAGGGATATGCAGATATGCTTGAATTTACTGGGTCAACATTACCTGAATTCTTGAATAACTTGGATTTACTCCATCTTAGGGTAAAAAACCTAATGCCAGAGCTTAGTCCTCCGCAGTTTACTTGCGAAAATGAGACTGAGAACTCGTTGGAATTGATTTACCAATCAAAGCGAGATGGACTGGCCCCAATGGTTGTAGGCCTACTTAACGGTCTTGGTAAAAGATTCAAGAAAGAACTTCAGGTAGAACAAATAGCACACAAAGCCGATGGCCAAGGACCAGATAGATTTCTCGTCAAGTGGTAAATATGATGCGGGCCAGTTCTTAGGAGCCTTAGCACCACTTTCAATATTTGTAGATTCTAAATTTGATATCACCTCTGCCTCATCTGGCATGATTAAGGCTGTTGACAACCTGAAATCGGGCGTAGATTTCAGCGAAATATTCCAGGTTATTCGTCCAAAAGGTAAGGGCGGCTTACAAAAACTAGAAGACAGTAAATACTTTGTTCAAATAGAGGAGCTAGCTACAGGTAGGCAATTCAAATGCACTAAGTTGAATGCGACATCGGGTGGCTGCTTTATGTTAATCTGCAACCCCATTATCAATGCAGAAAATGGCCCTTCAGCATATAATCTTGGAGTGGGCGACTTTCCAGTTCATGACGTGATGGCTGAGTATGTTTTTCTTCTCAAGGCAAACAAAATGGGAATGACAGAAGCGAATGAGATGCTTGAAAAACAAACTTCCCTTTTGAAGAAAATGGCTGCATCAAAGGAATTTTACGAGAAGATACTCAACAAGATACCAATTGACATTGCGGTTTTTGATAAGGCGCATAAATATATGTTCGTGAATGAAGCGGCTATTCAAAACAAGGAGCGAAGAGATTTTATCATTGGAAAAGATGATTTTGATTATGCAAAACATTTTAACATTCCAATAGAACAAGCAAAGAGAAGGAGGGAAATGTTCGATTTCATAAAGGATACGGGACTCGAAAAAGAATGGGTTCAAGAAATAACATCTAAAAAGGGGCAGAAAAAAAGCATTCTCAGAAGGATGTCTCCAATCCTAAATGAACGTGATGAGATGGAAATGGCAATCGGCTACGGTCTTGACTTGACAAAACAAATTGAGCAAGACAAACAAATTGAATCCATTTCAAGGTTTCCAAAAGAGAACCCTCATCCTGTAATAAGGAGTTCAATTAATGGGGAAATTTCATTTGCCAATGAAGCTGCTAAAGAAACCATTTTGGAAAATGCTTTAGGTTCGGATGAAAAAATTCCATCTCAATATATTGAACTTATCGAAGAGGCTAATGAATCTGATTCGCCATTAGAAAAAGTAATAGTGATTAATGAGAAGGTTTTCTCTACTGTGATTGTTAAGGTTCCTAATAGAGATTACTTCAACATCTATTCCGTTGATATAACTAAATCTAAAAACATAATTGAGAAAAGAGAAACGGAACTTGAGCAAGCAAGACAAACACTGACACAGCTAAATGAGCGACTAGAATCCCGATATGAAGAAGTATCTGAAAACTTAACGTTGGCACAAAAGAAACTTATTGAAGGAGAGAAGCTTGCTATTCTTGGTCGTCTTTCTGCAGGCGTAGCTCACGAAATGAATACTCCGTTAGGTGCAATTTACGCTAGTTCGGAGAATTTAACCGGGCTTCTGAGTTCACTATTTAAGACCAAACTAAAAGAGGCAGATCATGAAACCA
>CAZKMC010000145.1:2119-4772 GCA_964553485.1 uncultured Comamonadaceae bacterium | reverse complement strand
CTTTCAATCTTTCAGAAAAATTTAGCAAAAAAGTTACACTGGTATCAAGTAGAGAGGAACGACAGCAAGTTCGTGAACTAAGCACATTTATTGAGAATTCTGAAATAATCGGAAATCATGGTTTGAAATACGCTCGCGAGCTTGTTGAATGCGGAATAACTACTGATGATGCTGATTCTTTGGAGATTATCTTTAATCTTCCAGATTATGAGAACCAAATATATTTATTACTGACTATACTAAAGGTTCGCAGGTCGCTAACTACTATAATTTTTGCCTCTCAAAAAGCAGCCTCTGTGGTAAAGGCGTTGAAATCATATGTGCATGAGAGTGATGATAAAACTGGTGCAGTTTTCAATATAAAGGAAAGTATACTTAGGACTTTGATTTTGTTTAACAATCAAACCAAGCACAAAATAGACATCCATTTGGACCTTGATGATAATTCAAGTATTCTTGGGAATGAATCGGAAGTATCAAAAATATGGAGTAACCTGATTGCTAATTCGATTTACGCTATCGGAAATGGAAAAGGAAATATCTGGATTGAGGTCAAAGAAATTAAGAATAAACTTTCAATTACATTTTCTAATGATGGTGCAACAATTCCAGAGGCAGTAAGACACAACATATTTGAGCCATTTTATACAACCAAACCAATTGGAGAGGGCTCTGGGATGGGGCTTAGTATGGTGCGTAATGTTATTGGCAATCTAGGAGGGACAATTGAGCTGCTCCCTCAAGAAAAAACCACCTTTCTTATTCAGATACCGAAAGCAATTAAATAATGAATACAGCGATACTTTGCGTTGATGACGATAAACAAGTGCTGAACAGCCTTAGAATACAACTGTCACGTCATTTTTCTAAAAAACATCACACTGAATTTGCCCAAGATGCTTTTGAAGCGTTTGAGGTCATTGACGACCTAACCAAAATTGGCGTAGTTACAGTTCTTGTAATCAGTGACTGGATAATGCCTGGTATGAATGGTGATGAGTTTCTGAGAAAGTTAAGTGCCAAGCACCCAGCTATACGAACGATGATGTTAACGGGACAGATAAGTGGTGAAGAAGGTGAACGTTTTTTGAAATCGAATGGCACTTCTGTAATTATGGATAAACCCTGGACGGAAACCGAATTAATAACGACTGTCCAAAAGTTACTTGATGAATGGAAACACAACGACATGTAATTTTAGTAGAAGATGATTCCAATGTCTTGCACGAGCTAAGACATCAGGTAGCGAGTGTACTTCCGAACTATTACATTATAGAAACTGCAAATGATGGATTTGAGGGATTGGAATTGGTAAATGAGATTGTGTCTAAAGGAGGCGTAATCCCCTTGATTATTACGGACCATCAGATGCCCAATATGTCGGGCAGTGAGTTTATTTTGAAGCTTTCTGATCTTATACCAAAGTGCAGGAACATTATGCTTACCGGACAAGCCCAGCTTACGGATGTGACTGAATTGATTAATCAACAAGCACTGTTTCGATACATGCAAAAGCCGTGGAGCATCTCAGACCTTCGGATGACAGTATTATCGGCCTTGCAGTCATATAACCAAGAAGAGAAACTTGATAAGCTTCAAAGTGAACTCGTCTATCTTAATAATAACCTCGAAATTTTAGTTACTAAAAGGACTAAAGAACTCGAAGTGAAAACCAAGGAATTGAATAACGGATTGAATTATGGCAGTCTTATGCAATCCAGTTTACTTCCATCTGAGAATGTAGTTGATGATTCTTTCAATAGAATTGATGTGTTATATAGGCCTTATGATAGGGTGTCAGGAGATTTTTATTCTTTTCACAAAATTTCCGATAAAAAAACGGTCATTGTACTTGGAGATGCAACGGGCCATGGCGTGGCTGGGGCATTTCTTTCTAGCATTTGCATGACAATAATCGCAAACATAATTGAAAACCATCAAAATTATGAAACGCCTTTACAAGTGTTGTCAACTGTTCTGACTCGATTTCGTGACCTGGCAGAAAGGTCTAAGGTGCATGGAATGAAAGCAATGATTTCTGTTGAGTTGACTGTTGTATGCTTTGATGAAGAAAGGAAACAAATGTTATACGCGTCCAACTCCAAACAAATAATGTTGATGAAAAATGGGGAGCTTGTTACGCTTGATGAAGAAACGTTTGAATGTTGTTTGGGCAATACAGATAGCTCTAGACTAATGAAGCATCGCGGCAAGATTGCAGAAATATCATACCAAGAATTCGATCAAGTACTGTTATTTTCAGATGGAATTATTGATCAATTCTTACAAGTTACCGGCAAAAAAATGGGGAGAAAAAGACTGCAACAAGAATTGGGAGGTAAGTCACCTCAAGATTTAGATGCCTGGTTCGCTGCATTACAAGGCGAGGAGGATAATGTAGATGATGCAACCTTGTTAAATATTTTTATATGACTGATGGGATTCGTTGATTTTATTTAAGAAAGAAATGGAACCTACGGTTTGTCTAATTCCGTCAAGTGTGTTCAAAAGCCCAGCTGAATATACCTTCTTTGATAATGACCAAGGATAACGGATGAAGCACTTATCTAATTGCGAACGGAGTGTATCTATTTTTAATTGAGTTCGCGAATTCCGCTTCGCTTCATTTCTGTAAAGAAGCTGGTCTAAACAT
>CAZKMC010000145.1:701-2109 GCA_964553485.1 uncultured Comamonadaceae bacterium | reverse complement strand
AGCTCTTCGATATACTTCGACAAGCATTTCGACTTCGCTCAATGACCGCTCAGTACAGGCGTTTCCGATAAAAAATAGGAAGACTCAGAATGACAGGCTATCAGAGGCAGGCTCTGTTTTTATTCAGAGCGCGCGTAGGCCTTAAAGAAAGGCGGGAGAGCGTGGATTTTTGCGCGAGGATAGCTTCTTTCTTTATTGATTTTTTGGTTCTTTTTCATCAAGGAAAAACGAACATAAGTCCATACTGAGGCTTATAAAGTGGGTGGAACTTGTGAGATTATCGAAAAGTCGATGAGCTCCCGTTGGTCGGTTGCCACAAACGCTGGAAAAGCGTATTCGCAATGACGATATGATTACAGAAAAGCTATCTATGAAATACTGCCGTATCGTGTACCATAACGCGGAGCGTTTCAAATAAGCCAAGCAAATGTGTTTGAAGTCGCTTGCGCGAAAACTCTTTTGCTACCTAATATTTTAAAGTGCGGTGGGCAAAAAAGAGAAAAAGGCCTTGTGTGTGAGCTTGCCAAGAAGCAGCAATTTAGCATAATGACTAATTATAGGCCGCCAGACTGAAATACCGTGACCTAAGATTTTTGGCCTGAGGCGCTGGAGAAAACTACCACCGAGATAACGTGACAGGGAATGCTGCCGATATTTAACATAATAGTTCATTATAGTACTGAGAGCCATCAGAAAGGATTCTGGAAAAGGACTATAATTAACATTATGTTAAGTTGTATTACACAAATAAGGCCAGAAAAATATCCCAGCCTTATGCAAAATATTGTGAGTTAGCCTATTTGAGCTCCTCTATTCTTTTTGTCATTTCCATCAACTTATCATCGTCACCAGTACGGGCATATATATCTCTCAACGAACGCACAGTGCTTAAATCATTATTGTCTATTACATAGGCCTGTTCCAAGAATGGCAAAGCCTGTGTAAATGCCGCAGTTGCCTGATCAATCAAAGCCTTGTATTTCTTGTTTTGACTAGGTGGCACCTCATTAGCTTCATTCACTTTCAATACACCCTGATTAAAATACAACGCTCCTAGGTTATAGTTTGCATCAAAATAATCAGGCTTTATTTCAAGTGCTCTCAAGTATGCTTTCTCTGCTTCTTCAGTTCTTTTAAGGTTGTCATACACGCTTCCCATACTGAAAAACAAAAGTTCATTGTCAGGCTCTTGTTCTGCAGCCATTCTTAAATTGCTCTCAGCTTTTTCATAATCACCAGAACGTAAATAGATATTTAACTCTTCAATAATCAACGCCTGCTCTTCTGGATGAGTTTTCCTCGCATTTTGCAATGTGGTCAAAGCAGCAGTTGTATCATTCATCTGTTGTTGAAGTCCTGCAATGAACAAGTATACATTTGGAACTTGATAACCTAAGGCAGCCACAGT
>CAZKMC010000145.1:352-691 GCA_964553485.1 uncultured Comamonadaceae bacterium | reverse complement strand
TGATAACCTTCGATGGCTTTAGACAACTCGCCTGCTTTTTCATAGCTCAACGAAGTGTTGAACGTCGCAAGGGTATCAATAACGTTGAAGTTTCTTGATACTTCTGTGCTCAACTGAAACAATTCTGCAGCTTTCAGATAATTACCGACAGTAAATTCAGTAATACCATAGTTATTGGCCATAATCTGAATTTGATCAATTCCCTGAATTACATCTGGCAAATAAGTCTCTTTAGTATCAAGTTCTTTTGCCTTGAAATAAGAATCTAAAGAAACTTTTAAGGCTTCCGGATGCTTTGCGTATAAGGCAGAGTCCAAGGCAATTGCACGATAAATGTCT
>CAZKMC010000145.1:0-342 GCA_964553485.1 uncultured Comamonadaceae bacterium | reverse complement strand
TTCGGCAGCTGCCTCATATTGGCCGTCTTTCATCAGGTTGTACGCAGATACTACATCTTTTTGAGCGTAAAGTGTCGCAGTTAATAACACTGCGAGAGTCATTGTAAGGATATTTCTCATATCTCCTCTAAGTTGTTTATTAAGATGATGCAAAATTATGAATTATTCCATAACACAGTTTGCAAATTACTTGCCAAAGCTAAAGGAATAAAAAAACGGCCGGAAATTTACTCCCGGCCGTATGCTATAGGTAAGAATAATTAATCTTCCGTTTCTACATCAGAATCTGAGATGGAATCAGATCCTTCCTCGGGCGATAGCCCCTCTCCTTCTTCAAATTCA
>CAZKMC010000144.1:0-7308 GCA_964553485.1 uncultured Comamonadaceae bacterium | reverse complement strand
CTTTTGGTGCCATTGCGCTTATCTGCATTTCAATGGCTAGTTCTGGATTATTTAGCATGTGGGCCATTCTTGCTGTCGGATTGTTCAATTCCATCATGTTCCCGACCATTTTTACTTTGGCAATTGATGGTCTTGGAGAGTTAAAACCGCAAGGTTCTGGAATTTTGTGCACTGCAATTTTTGGTGGAGCAGTGATTCCATTCTTTACCGGAATCATGATCGATCAATTAGGTTTTGCAATTGCATTTCTTTTATTGACAGGCTGTTACGGCTATATCGTTTGGTATGGGTGGAAAATGAGAAGGTCTGTTCTTTCTGTATAATTTCTTTTTTTTGGGCTTCGCCCGAGGAGGGATATACACAAAAAATCACAACATTTCGCTGAAAATCTTGCTTTTACGAGAATATTGCTTAGTTTCATCGTCGGGAAGATGTGTATTTTTCTATCTCAATAAGATGTTCAAATCGTCGGAACCTTAGATAATCTAGGGTTTTCATCTCGAAAAAAAATGAACATGTGTTTCAGAAGCACAAATTACACGTCAATCTCAAGACGGGTGAGTAAACATCCAAAGCAAATCATTGTTAATTAAGAAATACGTGTTGTATGGCTAAGAAGAGCAAGAAAATAAAAGAACTTCAACCAAACATAAAGGTTCGGTTGGACCAGAGAACAGTGATTACACTCAAGGATCCTAGTAAGTTAGAATTCTGGAAGCAGAAATTTCCAAAACTAGAGATAATAGAGTCATAAAACTTATTGAAGAGCATCGAGGATTTCCTCGATGCTCTCTATTTTTTTAGGAGTATATATACCTTTTGTGCTCCACAAGATTTCCCCATTTTTTCCTAGAAGAAATAAGTATGGCAGCGCCTTGTTGTTCATGTCTAAATCTGTGACATAGGGCTCAAGATTTCCTTTGTAAAAAAGTAAGTAAGGATATAAATCCTTTCGATTACTTTCTTTCATTTTGTTCATACTCTGCTCATAGGCCATTTTCTTGGCACCTGTAAACATGGGCACAAACAATAAGTTTATGTCGTAGTTCGAGTCCCAGATCCCACGCTTCAATACGAACTTATCATACATAGGTTGGTACCAACTCTTTAACGCATCTTCCGATTTTTTGCTGTAAGCCATGCCTACCAAGCTGACCTTGTCTGAGATGTCTGCTGGAATAGTGATTTGTTGGCCACTCAGATTTTCACCTTCCAATGGAGGGAATGCCTGCGCCAAGCAGCCCCAAGAGATGAACCCACCAAGAAGGGTCAATACAATGCTTGTGTATTTGATCATAAACCTAATTCTTTAACGCCTTGCTCAAATACCACGTCAACTGGAATTCCTGCATCGCTCAAAGCATCCAATTCAGATTGTAGCTCAGCGCCGATTGTAGCTTTTTCTTCCATAAGGGATTTGACTCCTTCGTAATCACCCTCTCCCTGTAGCTTTAAGATCAAAGCGCTTAGAGATTCAGTGGCGGTTTGCATGGCTTCAAATTCTACACGGTACATTCCAGTTGTTGGGTCTTTGGTAAACGCGCCCATTTCGTTGAAATAGTTAAAACGCAACATGTTTGCTTTTCCGTGTGCAGATGAAGCACCAAATCTTACAGACCTAAAAATACCTGCTAGAAAAGTGACATAGTTGTCCATCAATTCGCCTTCTGGCATTTCTCCCATTTCATATAGTCTGGTGACCATCCAAAGTCCAAGGATATCAGCTTTACCTTCTTCCAGGGCACTGGCTTGTTCTTTGAGCGTTTCACGCACTGTTCCTTGACCATTGATGGTGTTTTTGATTCCTAATCCATGAGCAACTTCATGGAACATGGTGTTGCTGAAAAAGGCATTGAAGGTGATGTGCTTACGTTGATCTTCTTCTATTAGGCTGTTGCTAATAGGAACCAAGATCTTATCAAATTTTGCCTGCATGGCATTTTTCAATTGCGACCTTCTTGTTCCATGCTCTTGTTGAATGGTTTCTGAATTAGGAAGATTTACTGCAATCGTTTTCGATCCCGCATTGCAGTCGCCAGCATAAAAGATCACGTCATACGCGTTCAGCTGAGCATTCGAACCGATTTCGTCTTGCTTGTACTTGTCCTCACAGGGCAATTCCTTTTGCAATCCAGGCAACAATGCCTTGTACCTATCCAATCTTTCGCTCCATTCTTTGTCCTTCACAAGTACGTAGCATTCATACGCTGCTTTGTATCCATACAGCTTGTCTTCGTAGTTCTCAATAGGGCCGATGATGACGTCAATTTCGTTGTTTTCGAGGTTGAGCCAGGCAATGTCGCTGGGGCTGTAAACATCTGTCTCAAGCGCTTTTGCCCGCAAGTCCAGATAGTATTTCAACGACTGGTTAGTACTGATTTCGCCGGCTTTTCTCAACAAGGCAGCTGCTCTTTTTACATAAGGAGCATAATAGGTATGATAGTACACATGCTTCAATTTCCCGGTTTCGTCGCGTTCAAGGATGGTGTACAGACTTGTTTTGTGAGAATTACGAAGATTATCGAATTGCTCCTTGGTCATGTCCTCAGGATAAAACTGAGCACCCAGCGGCTTGGGTCCAAATTCATTGATGAATACAGAATCGCCATCGAGTCTATCCCATGGACCATAATTTACCTTAGCGAAGGTTCTCACGTCAACATCGGAGATTCTAGGCAACAGACTGTCTGGATGTCCAAATGACTGCAACCAGAACAGGGTGTCCATGATTTTTCCCGCTTCAATGAGCAATGGAATCATTTTCTTGCTTTCATCACTCAAAGCAGAAAGGTCAGTGGTGAGTTTTACGGGAGTATAAATTGCTGCTCTCTCTTTAGAAAGGTTGGAAGTAAATGGTGTTTGTTTAGGTTCATCCTTCTTTTCTGTGCAAGAAGCAAGGAGAATCATGGAGAGGATAAATAATAGCTGGAAAGATTTCATGGGGTAGATCATTGTTTGAAGCCTAAAGTTAAGAAAGGCTTTGGTTTGGACATAAAAAAAGCGGTCTTGTATAAGAACCGCTTTCAATTTTTTAGTGGAAAGTATTACACAAGATTACTTACAAACTTGGGTGCGAATGAAAGTTCTTCTCTGCCTTTTTTGGTCAGCATATACCCCCCTTTGTTTTGAATTTTCCCGTCCAAATAGAGGTTGGTAATTCTTTCGCCAATTCTTGCTTTTCCTACGCTCAACGACATGTCTGCTTCAATCATTTTCCAAAAGCGCTCTTCAAGCAATGATAGCTTGATGTGCTGTTGACTGTTTTGCTTGTGGTGTTGAATGATTTTCAAAATCATGTAGTCATACTTATCCATAAGTAAGTTGTTTTTAGCAGTGAACGTAAGGTTAGTTGTAGGAAAGGAACTGGAAAACATCAATCAGCAGGAATGGACATTCTTGAAAACCTTTCAGGGCGCAAAATAGAAAAAGGTGTAAGTAATACACGCTTTTGTGTTCATAAATTATTGACATTTTATTAACGATGACGACATGTCAGATTTTGTCAGTTGATAAGTTTTTTTATATTCTAGTCTTGGAAAGTACTGAAATATTTCGTCATGAACTGAAGGTCACGTAGTTGGTTGCCAGAAGGAAGAAAATGTCCATGAAATTTTATCAGTTTTCTTCGCCGGTCCATGGCAACCATGACAATTGGAATTGAGCTTGTTTCTGCAACTTGATAGAAAATTGGGACATGTAATGGGTCTTCCAAAGAAGGAGATTGCCAATTTGTAACGATTGAAAACTTTTTTCGGTCTATAAAACAATTGGCGAGTATACCAATGGTGCGATCTTCATCTTGAGGATCATAACTGAAACCTCCTGCGCTTTTGAGCAATTTTTTGAAAGGGAAGATGAAATAGCCCTCTGGAATCAAAAATTTGGTTCGGTACCTTGCGAGGTAGCTAACAGCTATTCCCAGCTTGAAATCACTCTTCGTTATTTCTGGTCCCGCCACGATGATACATCTGGGTATGCGTTTGGGAATGTTTCCCGTGAAAGTCCATTTGAGTTTTTTAAATCTTCTAGCACAATATCTTTTAATCATGGTTCAGAGTTGATAGGAAGTATAGTTGTCCAAGATCCTTTTTTAGTTTTCAGTTTTAAAGCAGCCTCGAGGTTATTCAGAAATTCTCTTCGCGGAATTTCAACTGCTCCGAGACTTTTTAAATGGGGATTCATGATTTGACAATCCATCCATTCCATTCCCCAAGACTGTAGGGCTCTTGCAAAATAGACTAATCCTATTTTAGAAGCATTACTTTCCATCGAAAACATTGACTCACCAAAAAAGGCGTTGCCCAAGGAAACTCCGTACAGCCCTCCAACCAGCTCATTTTCCTTCCAGACTTCTACAGAGTGAGCCATTCCCAGCGCATGAAGTTCCAGATAAGCTTGTTTGATCTCATCACTGATCCAGGTGCCGTTTTCCTTTCTGGGAGCAGTGGAACAACCGTCCAATACTTTTGAGAATTGCTGATCCACGCTCACAGTATATTGCTTTTGGTTCAACACATTGCGCATGCTTTTGGACACTCTTAATTGATCCAAAAAAAGCACACAACGGGGGTCTGGACTCCACCAAAGTACCGGGTCATCTGGATTGAACCAGGGAAAAATTCCCATCTCATACGCCATGAGCAAACGTTCTGGAGCCAGATCACCGCCAATAGCGAGCAGACCATCGTCATTCGCCTTGGTGGGAGAGGGAAAAACGAGGTCGTTGTTGAGTAGGTAGATGGGCATAGCGCCCACAAAATTAAGCTAACTTTGCAAGGTCCATGAAGCAAATAATCGAAAAGCTTGAGTTGAGGCTCAGTCAAGCGCTCCCGGGGCAAGACGCACACCAATTGGTGATGTCCTATGCGCGTCCATCTTATCAGGAGATTCCACCAGCTGAAATTGAAAAATACCGGCAAAGTGCGGTCATGGTCTTGTTCTATCCTCACGAGAAAGAATGGAAGCTCGTGTTGATCCTTAGACCAACCTATCCAGGTGTGCACAGCGCACAAGTCAGTTTTCCGGGAGGAAAATTAGAACCAGAAGATTCAAGTCCCGAAGCAGGAGCACTGCGCGAGACCAACGAGGAAGTAGGAGTGGAGCCAAAGCACGTGCAGATTCTTGGCCGACTTTCTAAAGTTATAATTCCGCCCAGTCAATTTATTGTGACTCCCGTAGTTGGTTTCCTCGATTATCGTCCGAACTTTGTGCCCGATCCGAGGGAAGTGGCAAGTATTATAGAATATCCACTTGTACATTTGTTGGATAAGGCAGCAATTGGAAGAACCAAAATTGAAGTAGCCTCAAGGAATCTAAAAATGGACGTGGGTTATTTTGATGCTCAGGGACAAACAGTGTGGGGTGCCACGGCGATGATGCTTGCAGAATTACGAGCATTACTCTTGGATTGAGCAAACAAACTTCCTCGCGATAGCAAAAAATAAATAGGCAACAATGACAGTAGATAACGAACAGTTACCCAGAAAAAGCAGAAAAGAACAGGCCAAAACGGATCTTTTTTCTCCCATGGAGGAGATTGTGATGGGTGCGATCAAGAAGGCGGAAAAGTACGGCGATGCGACATTTGTAGAGCCTTTGCTTTTGGTGTATATCACGAATGAAGATCCTGAGATCAAGTCTAGGATTTCCGAAATGATGTGTGCGTTGAAGATCTCCGATGCAGAAGTGGAATTAGTGAAAGCACTGGAGAATCCGAAGTTTGAGAATCACAAATCGGACATCCTGAGCTTCATCTGGAACAGTGGCTTTCAGCCGATTGAACATGTAAATCTATTTGCCAGGATCTCTACGAGCGGGAGTTATTTGGAAGCTTTGGAAAGCCTTACTATCATTGAGCAAATGGAGCCTCCTATGCAGGAAGATTCTTTGATCGAGGCAATGATTGAATTGCGTTCTTATCTAGCAGACAAGCCTGATCCGGATAAAAAGGACCTGCTGCTTGCGATGCACAAAGTGCTGACCGATCTAGAAAAATCTACCTGATCAAGTTTGCAACACGCCCACACGGTAAGGGTGAGAAGCAGGAGCGCCATTGGCTGCTTCAATGCCCATGGAAATCCAAGTGCGGGTATCAGCAGGGTCAATAATGGCGTCTACCCACAATCTTGAAGCGGCATAGTACGGAGAAGTTTGCTCATCATAGCGCGCCTTGATCTTATTATAAAGATCCTTCTGCATTTTCTGATCTACCTCTTCGTTTTTGCGTTTGAGGCTGGCAACTTCAATCTGCATCAGGACTTTGGCTGCCTGTGATCCACCCATCACCGCAATTTCAGCAGTAGGCCATCCTACAATGAGCCTCGGGTCATATGCCTTTCCGCACATTGCGTAGTTGCCGGCACCGTAGCTATTTCCGATGACCACAGTGAATTTCGGCACCACCGAATTGGCCATGGCATTCACCATTTTTGCTCCGTCCTTAATAATGCCTCCGTGCTCTGATCGAGAGCCGACCATGAATCCGGTCACGTCTTGCAGGAACACCAAAGGAATGTTCTTCTGGTTGCAGTTCATGATGAAGCGCGCGGCTTTGTCCGCGCTGTCTGAATAGATCACCCCTCCAAATTGAAGTCCGTCTTTTTTGGATTTCACCAATTCTCTTTGATTGGCCACAATTCCTACGCTCCAGCCATCTAGCCTGGCATAGCCACACAAGATGGTCTTACCAATTCCTGCTTTGTATTCTGTGAATTCTCCGTCATCCACTAGGTTCTGAATGACCTCGCGCATGTCATATGGCTTGCCTCGGTCGTCTGGCACAATGCCATACAACTGCTTTTGGTCAAGAAGAGGCGGTTTGGTTTCTACGCGATTGAATCCTGCTTTTTGATTGACTTCGCCAATCTGGCCCAAGAGTGTTTTGATGGTTTCCAATGCATCGGCGTCATCTTTTGCTTTGTAGTCTGTAACACCGCTGATCTCGCAATGGGTGGTAGCTCCGCCGAGCGTTTCGTTGTCGACGTCCTCTCCGATTGCTGCTTTTACCAGATAAGAACCGGCAAGGAAGATAGTGCCTGTTTTGTCCACGATCAGAGCCTCGTCCGACATGATAGGCAAGTAAGCGCCACCGGCTACACATGAACCCATGATGGCTGAGATCTGGGGAATGCCCATAGACGACATCACCGCGTTGTTGCGGAAGATGCGGCCGAAATGTTCTTTGTCTGGGAAGATCTCATCCTGCAACGGCAAGAAAACACCTGCGCTATCTACAAGGTAAACAATGGGTAATCTGTTTTCGATTGAGATTTCCTGTGCCCGTAGATTCTTCTTGGCTGTGATAGGGAA
>CAZKMC010000143.1:4358-7319 GCA_964553485.1 uncultured Comamonadaceae bacterium | reverse complement strand
AGAAGAAAGTAGACCTGGTTGAATATGGAAAACGGAACATCCTTATCCTTAAAGACAGCATCAATCTGGACACAGTGCCCCTTCCTCGCGCTAGCAAATCAGACTTCTTAGCTAACCTTGCAAGTACTCAGCAAAAACGAGCCATTGAAGTAGCCAAGGAGATTACTAGAAACGCTTCACGAAACATAGAAAACACGGTGCAGGATATGGAGGGCAAACGCAATTTGATCGACAAACATGACATCGAATGGCACCGGAAATTCTTCCTTTCATTCAGTTGTCTGGTCTTGTTTTTCATTGGAGCACCTCTTGGAGCTATCATTAGAAAAGGCGGAATGGGACTTCCAACTGTCTGGGCCATCGTACTTTTCCTACTTTATTATGTTCTCAGTATTTTGGGAGAACGTATGGTGAAATCAGGAACTTTGGAACCCATGGTGGGAATGTGGATAAGCTCCGTAGTTTTGTTCCCACTTAGTATCTTCCTTACCTACAAAGCGGCCACGGATTCAAGCATAATGCAAATGGACACCTACGTGGCCTGGTTCCGGAAAGTATTCAAACGTAAGCCCAAAGAAGAGACGATTACATGAAAGTGCTTCAACTCTGTCATAAGCCCCCTTTTCCCGCTAAAGACGGCGGTTGCATTGCGATGAACAACGTGACTCACGGGTTAATGGCTGCAGGACACGAAGTGAAAATCCTGACCATCTTCACGCATAAACATGATCTGGAGTTGGAAAATTTGGGACAAGAATACCTTGATGCCACTCAAATTGAGGGAGTTTATGTAGATACACGTATCAATATGGTAGATGCTTTTTCTACGCTCCTCACCGCTGATTCTTACAATATTAGCAGGTTCTTCAGTACGGATTTCGACATCAAACTAAGTAAACTTCTTAAAAAACAGAAGTTTGATGTGATCCACTTGGAAAGTCTGTTCATGACCCCATATATAGCAACCATTCGAAGGTTCAGTAAAGCGCGTATAGTTCTGCGTTCGCACAACTTGGAATATGTGATTTGGGAGCGCATAGCGCGAGGAACACGCAATGTGGCTAAAAGAACTTACCTCAAATACCTCAGCAAACAGCTCAAAACATATGAGTTGGATGTAATGAACCGTGTAGATGGGATAGCGGCTATTTCCACTGAAGAATATTCCAAGTATCAAAAATTGGGACTCAAAAAACCTGTGACTACCCTACCGTTTGGCGTAAACGTAGAAAACTATACTCTTGCTGAAGATCCTCCGGAAATGGCTCTTTTCCACCTTGGAAGTATGGACTGGGTGCCTAATCTTGAAGGCATGATTTGGTTCCTTGAAGAAGTGTGGCCTGCCGTACTTGAAACAAATCCAAATGTAAAATTATACCTCGCCGGAAGATCATTTCCAGAGCATCTGCAACAATCACAATACCCCAATGTGGAAGTCCTTGGCGAGGTGAGCAGCGCAAGAGCGTTTATCCGGTCTAAAGCAATCATGGTTGTACCGTTACTCTCTGCGGGAGGAATTCGGGTCAAAATCATAGAGGGGATGGCATTGGGTAAAGCAATCATCAGCACCAAAGTAGGTGCAGAAGGAATTGATTGCAAGCACGGAAAGAATATTCATCTGGCTAACAATAAAGCTGAATTTGTCACCGCAATTTCAGAGCTGATCAACTCTCCAGAGAAAGTCCATGAGATGGGAATTGAAGCTCGCAAATTGGTAGAAGATCATTTTGATAACCGGAAGATCACCTCTAAATTGGTGGAGTTCTATCAGTCCTTGATTCTGCCATGAAAATTTTTGTTCTCGTTTCTCGAGTCCCCTATCCTCTTGAAAAAGGAGACAAACTAAGGGCGTATCACCAAGTGGAACACTTGTCCAAAACACATGAGATACACCTCTGCTGTCTTTCAGTTGGAGAAGTACATCCTGATGCGCTGATCGAATTGCAGAAGATCGCCCAACATGTGACCATCGTCCCACTCAAGAAGTGGAAAATCTATTTGCGTTTAGCTCGAGCTTTAATGTCTGAAAAGCCGTTTCAGGTTCATTATTTCTTTCAAAAAGCCGCCCAGCTAAAAGTGCTGGAGGCCATTGAAGCGTTTCAACCAGATCACATCTATTGCCAGCTGATCCGTACCAGTGAATATGTTAAAAACCTGCACGGAATTCCAAAAACACTGGATTACATGGATGCTTTGAACAAAGGCATGGAACGACAAACAGAAACTGCTTCTGCCCTGTTGGCTCCTGTTTATAGAGCTGAGTCTCAAAGATTGGTCAAGTACGAACATTTGATCTTCGAGTACTTTGAGCACCACACGATCATTTCAAAACAGGACCAGCAACTGATCTATCATCCGCAACGAAATAAGATCAGAGTGATACCTAACGGTGTCGACACGGAATTCTTTCAGAAACGAGCCATTCAGCCTACGCATGAGCTGGTATTCACGGGCAACATGAGTTATGCGCCCAATGTTGACAGCGCAAAATACCTGGTGCATGAAATTTTACCGTTGGTGCATCAACAAATACCAGGAGTGCGGCTACTACTTGCTGGTGCCAATCCAAACGGAACTGTTCTGGGACTTGCGGGCAGGTATGTGAACGTCAGTGGCTGGTTGGAAGATATACGAGACGCCTACAGCAGTGCACGTGTATTCATTGCTCCTATGCGCATTGGCACTGGACTACAGAACAAGCTACTGGAGGCTATGAGCATGCAACTTCCTTGTATTTCCTCGGCTTTAGCCAACAACGCATTGGGAGCTACCCCAGATGAACATATCTTGATTGGTGATTCTCCTCAGTCCTATGCCAACCAGGTGGTGGCCTTATTAAAAGACGCAAACCTCTCAGGAGAACTGGCCCAATATGGCAGAAGATTTGTCGCGGCTAATTTCTCTTGGGAAAGCACCGTAGAAGAACTTAGCACTTTGATGTCAGCAAAGTCTGCTTTCTAA
>CAZKMC010000143.1:1024-4348 GCA_964553485.1 uncultured Comamonadaceae bacterium | reverse complement strand
AGTGTGGATCTGGCTGATTTTCTAAGTGGAGATGCAAGCCGCAAAGCCAAGTTTGTAAAACAATTGGGCGAGGCATATGAGCGCATCGGATTTGTGGCATTGAAAAACCACTTGATGAGCAATGAAACTACAATTGAATTGTACGCTCAAGTAAAGGCATTTTTTAACCTCCCAAAAGACACTAAAAGAGGGTATGAAGATTCTGAAATTGCAGGACAACGTGGGTATGTGTCGTTTGGGAAAGAGCACGCAAAAGACAGCAATGCCGGCGACCTGAAAGAATTTTGGCATTTCGGACAAGAAGTCACGGACGGTGATTCGATCAAGTCTGAATACCCCGATAACATCAATGTAAAAGAGCTTCCGGAATTCAATAAAACAGGTCTGAAAGCCTACCGTGATCTACAAAATACAGGTGAAAAAATGTTGCAGGCCATTTCCATCTATTTGGGCCTCGACGAACATTATTTCGATAAGAAAATCCATAATGGCAACAGCATACTGCGTCCCATCCATTACCCTCCTATCACCTCTGAACCTAAGAGCGCAGTGCGTGCAGGGCAGCACGAGGACATCAATTTGATCACCCTCTTGATTGGTGCATCTGCAGATGGATTAGAAGTATTGAACAAGCAAAACGAATGGGTTGCCGTTACAGCACTGCCGGATCATATTGTAGTAAATGTGGGCGACATGCTCCAGCGATTGACAAATGGCAAGTTGAAGTCTACCACCCACCGCGTAGTGAATCCGCCTCGTGAAAAGTGGGGTTCTCCTCGCTATTCGATCCCATTCTTCCTTCACCCCCGTTCAGACATGCGTTTGGATTGTTTGACTTCTTGTGTGCCTGTCGGCGAGGAGCCAAAATATGGTCCTATCTCTGCCGGAGAATATCTTGAGGAGAGGTTGATAGAGATCGGGTTGTTGAAGAAATAAAGGTTACGGATTCAAGGTGTAATTTGCAGATTGTGTATAAGGTCCTAAATAACCAGCACGAGTTAGAAACTCGCGCTAACGTGCATCATAACTAATTTTGATTATGGCAGACTTCCTGCCTTAATCACCTTGAATTCACTACCTTAACCTAACCAATTTACCAGACATGCGCCTGATTCTATTATTCCTTCTCCTGACTTTTTCAATTGGGATTCAGGCACAAAACGTAAACGCCCTTCCATTTAGTTGGTACTTTGCAAGCTATCCCTCCAAAGCCTTGAAAACAGAAGGTGCTGATCCATGCAGCATGCCGGTTTATTTCAGGCAATTTGATGGAAAAGGATTGTTTGAAGGCACGGGAATTAAATTCGATCCTGCCGACAGTCTTCATCAGGATTGGCTAATTCGAGTGAACTCAATGTTGAGCATTTTCGACGAACCTTGTCGGGCAAATACCTATGTCTGCAGAGATGTTTCTAAGTTCATCATCGACAGTACTTATCTCGCATTTCAGGTAAAAGAGACCATTCATAGAAACCCCAGGAAGACGGTTGTGGGATACAACAAGTATACGCGTTCACTGAATCTTCCACCCAATAATCTTTTCACTAACGCAGAGAAGTTTGAACTTGGGTCTTGCCGTATGTGTGTGGATAGTATCTATGCGGTGGATGTCCCCTTCCCACACTCCTATCTCGGCCTGGTCATTTCGTTGCATTCGCTGAACTATTTTGATCCCCGAACAGAATTTTCAGATTCTACCTGGGCGGTAATCGAACGCTCCGCATTGGAGGTTGAAAAAGCCCATCCGGAATTGCATGTGAACGCTTACCATTACAAAGCGGATCTGAAACGAGGGATAAATAGCACACTTTCTCGCGAAGGAATCATCATCAACTTCGGGAACGAAGGCGAGTTGCACGGCTATTTCCCCCACCTTATTCCTTGGGCAGAACTTCCCCTTGTATGGAGAGCATTCAATAATTAAGAGCAATTTGTAGCATACTTCAAGTCTTTCAGCAGCAAGCCATGTCTTTTGTGTAAAGTAAACTTGACATTCTAATGTTTTTATATATCTTTGTGTCAAGTTAGTTTTACATTTAGTCAAACACACTACACAATGGAATCACAAAACCCTTCACATTCTTTCCGCGTAAGGCAAAGCACCCGATTACTGGCATTATGGACTTTGATATGGCTCGTTTCAACTGCCTTATCGACGTTCGGACCAATATTCCTTTGGGACAATGCAACCATCCTTTCAAGCCTTTCAATCTGCCTAACTACTGTATTGGGATTAGTTTTGGTTTACGTCAATATGAGGTACCTCAATACCATTGATGAACTCCAGAGAAAACTTCAATTGGATGCAATGGCAGTTGCCTTAGGCATTAGTATAGTACTAGGACTGAGTTATTCTAAGCTAGAAATTGCCAAGGTCATTTCATTTCATGCAGAAATCGGGCACATAGTAATCTTATTCAGCACCATCTATTTGTTCGTTCTTCTCCGCGGTATCAAAAAGATATCATGAAAAACCGAATCAAAGTACTTCGGGCCGAACGTGATATGACGCAGGCTCAGCTTGCTGAGTTGACAGAAGTCTCTAGGCAAACGATCAACGCTATTGAAAAAGGAAAGTTCGACCCCAGCTTACCCGTGGCCTTTCGCATTGCTAAGCTTTTTAAAATGTCCATCGAAGATGTTTTCTTAGATGAAAATTAATCAGAGTAGTTTGGCTAGAGTGCAATGTTCGCCTAGTTGACCCAGCTTCACCTCTGCCTCAAATGAGAAAGGCAACACCTCCTCATCCAATTTCCCATACCCCAATGTAACATGTGGGGTGTATCTGTCAAACGCATAGTGCTCAAAACCTTCAACGTATACCAGGTCGTTTGGTGAAAGACTTTCTGTTTGTAATGACCTAGCTATGGCTCCTTTGACGTGATAACGTCTTCGTATTTTCATTGCTTTAAGATGGAGTACTCTGAGCTCTTTATTTAAGGACACATCTAACCATAAAAGATTCTTACCTGAGCGCGACAAATGTGAACTAACTGAGACGACTGTAAAAATATGTGAAGCTTTCCATTTGGACAATTCTGCTTGAATGATGGATAAATCGACATGACGGACATGAGCCATGGCCAAGGTGATGTGTGGAATTGCAGAGGCCATATTGAGTGCAATTGAATGGTCTTCTAATTGACTATTCAAAGCGACAATCTTCTCAGAGGCCTTTTGTTCTGGGATCAATACAATTCCAATTGCTATTTTACTCATTAGCTCTTTAGGTTATGAATTTCGAGTCTTGGAGCTTGCACCTACTTCCTCTCCTTCCACTTTTCCTCTATTTCCTCTCTTTTGAACTTTAATCCAATTTCCGTA
>CAZKMC010000143.1:0-1014 GCA_964553485.1 uncultured Comamonadaceae bacterium | reverse complement strand
CATGCACAATACGTATTCATATTCAATTCAGTTTTGGACCCCACTTTTAGTGCGGACCTGAATATGGATTTTTTATGACTATTCATTTTTTCCCGGTCCACAAGGCCGGGTTTTTTTATACCCATGAAACAGGAATACGAAAAGTACACCCCCATAGATCACGACACCTGGAACAAGTTGTTTACTAGGCAAGTAGCGAATATTCAAGACAAAGCAAGTACGGAATATTTAGAAAGTCTGGAGAAAATCAATCCTGTTCTCAATGGCGGTGCTATTCCCCGTTTTGATGATCTCAGTGCATTCTTATTGAAGGAAACCGGCTGGACGATAGAAGTCGTGCCGGGACTAATCCCCGTAGAAGATTTTTTCGCCTTGCTTGCCCAAAAGAAATTTTGTTCTTCCACTTGGATCCGAAAACCACATCAACTGGATTATTTGGAAGAGCCAGACATGTTTCATGATATTTTTGGGCACACTCCCCTCCTTGTCCACCCAATATTTTCTGCTTTTATGGAGAGGTTTGGACAAGTAGGCCACAGCCTCCGCCATGAACCAGAATTGATCATTGCACTTCAACGTTTGTATTGGTTTACGATCGAGTTCGGATTGCAAGGAACAGCAGATGAACCACGTATTTATGGGGCAGGAATCCTTTCAAGTTTCGGCGAAACCAATCATGTGTGGGAACGCACCAAAAACCCCCTTGAATTTGACCTTGGTTCCATCTTCACACATTTATTCCGCACGGACGTAATCCAGGAAGACTACTACCTGCTCCCTTCTTTTGAAGAGCTCTTCGAATCTTTTGAATCCTGGTCTGCCAGTAAGAATCTGATCTCGAAAAAACGGGCATGAGCAGGTAGAGATTGCAAATTACGCAGGCTTGACGGGTGCGCCATTTGCTTCGCCTCGGCTTGAATGCTTCGCATTTGTTTGTGTTCATGCTTCGCATGGTGGGCACTGCTGGTGCGGCTTCAGCTTACATATTGAATTCTGTTAAATGCCATATAGATC
>CAZKMC010000142.1:0-7358 GCA_964553485.1 uncultured Comamonadaceae bacterium | reverse complement strand
TTGTTGATAGCTACGTAATTTGTCGGTTCTCCACTTCTACCAATGAACTAGTTGTACTCAGCCAAGAAGAACTTGATGTGGCCGCCATACTGAATTATCTAGAGGATAGTGGTGACTATGTAGCGGACATGGACAACCGTTCTTTTGCCACTGAAGAAGCGATGGGCCCAGAATATTATTCATTGGAATCTGTGAAAAAAAGATGGTACCAAGCGCATAGGTTTAAATTAAACCTCGGTATTCAATCCAGTGTGATGTTACTCACACAACAAGAGAGTCTTAAGATTCCAGCAGAGCGACTAAAGCTGCTTCTTTCCGAGAATAAAGCAATTGTGATCGACTAGCATTTGGGTCAAGCCCATTGAATTGAAAAAATAATCTTCCTCGCGCCGAGAGGCGCAGAACCTCCTTATTTTTACGCCATGCTAAAAATTGCCTGGCACCCAGACTATGCGCATTCTTTGCCTTCGGGACATCGTTTTCCGATGCTGAAGTATGAGTTGCTTCCCGAGCAGCTCTTGCACGAGGGCACCATTGAGGCCTCCGCTTTGTTTCCCCCAGATTTGATGGCTGAGCGGCATATTCTTCTAGCGCATTCAGAGGTATATTGGCAGAAGCTCAGGAACGGTTCCTTTACCAAAAGTGAGATTCGCCGAACAGGTTTTCCGTATAGCGAGGCCTTGGTCCAAAGGGAAATTCGCATTATGCAAGGAAGTTTAGATTGTGCCAGACAAGCCCTGAAACACGGCATTTCCATGAACATTGCAGGCGGTACCCACCATGCTTTTCCGGAATATGGAGAAGGATTTTGTCTACTAAATGACCTTGCGCTGGCCGTGCTTGTTTTGATGGATGAAGGAAAGATCAAGAAGCCGTTGATTGTGGATCTCGATGTGCATCAAGGCAATGGAACTGCCGCTATTTTTGAGCAAAATCCAGATGTCTTTACGTTTTCCATGCACGGACAAAAGAATTTTCCCTTACGTAAGGAAAAGAGTTCGCTGGACATAGAGCTTACAGATGGCACGGGCGATAAGGAATATTTGTCGCAATTAGATTCCAATCTCAAAATGCTCATTGACTCTATTCAACCAGATTTCATTGCCTATCAGTGTGGGGTAGACGTGCTTGCCACAGATAAATTGGGCAGGCTTAAACTGAGTATAGAGGGATGTAAACAGCGAGATAAGCTGGTACTTGAAACGGCGCATCAGAATCAGATTCCATTGATGGCGGCCATGGGCGGGGGATATTCAGAAGATATCAAGCACATTGTGGAGGCGCATGCCAACACGTTTCGTCTTGCTCAGGAAATTTATTTTTAGGGCAAAGCCCGAGGAGAGTTTCCTAAGTCTAATCAATGCGCACGCGCTTCAGCAAATGACCCATGTCCTCCTTCTTAGTCCGCAAATAATCTTCATTCTCTTTTTGCGGATTCATTTCGATGGGCACTCTTTCTTTTACTGTGATACCTGAGCCTTCAAATGCATCAAGTTTTTCAGGATTGTTGGTCAAAAGAGAAATTTCTTTTATGCCAAGGCTTTGTAGCATTTCGATAGCTGGCGCATAATCACGTTCGTCTGCATGAAACCCGAGAGCGTAATTGGCCTTGATCGTGTCCATTCCCTCGTCTTGAAGGTTATATGCTTTGAGCTTATTGACCAAGCCGATTCCTCTGCCCTCTTGACGGAGATAAATCAGAATGCCGCCATGCTTGCTGAAGTGCACCATAGCGCCATGCAGCTGCTCTCCGCAATCACATCGAACGGATCCAAACACGTCTCCTGTCATACACTCAGAGTGTACACGTACGGGAACAGTGTGATCAAATTTAGTATTGCCGTGAATGAGCGCCAGATGCGGGAAATCCTCAAAGTTGCTGGAATAAGCAATCATTTGAAATTCTCCGTAAATAGTTGGCAGGCGAGACTCCGCTAATTTCTGTGTTGGCATTGTGCTTTTTTGCAAACAACCCCTTTTAGAAAGGAATTGTTCTTGGACTGCAAAGGTAGACAAATCAGATGTTCAGAATCTACTCTACTAAAAAAGGCGTATTGGCTGTGGCCACTTTACCAGAGGGGTCATGGACGTAGATGAAAAGACGGTATGCGCCGGAACGAATAGGTGAACGGAAAGTCATCTCCCCTCCTTTTTGTCGCATGACCAGACCTTCAAGAGACTCTGGGCGCATCTCTAAATCTCCACCACTTTTGATATCCTGGCTTTCTGGGAGAAACTCCCACGTCACTTTCATTTCATCACCATCTTGATCTTCAATGTCTGCTACAACTGTGTTCTTGGCTCCTCTTTTTACATAAAGGTCTTTGCCCAATGGAGTACCGTTGACAGACATTGACTTGATTAGTGGCGCCCTATTAGGCGGTTCTTTGCAGTTCCAAGCTTTGTAAATTGCATCGATAGCACCGGTTTGGCTTCCATCTTCCAAAAACACCCCATACCAAGTAGGAGTTGTTTCTTGTTTTTGTCCCCAATGGAATACATAAGACCCTACGCATTGCTCTTTGTCCTTTGCAATATTGTCTGTGTAACGCTTTCCATAGCTTTCCATCTTTTCTGTACTGGTTTGCTCATACGGCGCGCCCCAAGCAGTTTTCGCAACTTCCCAATGACCATTTGGCCCCCATTCAGTAATCATGTATGCTTTGTCCCAACCGTACAAATCGATTGCGTCTGGCACTACATCTATTCCACCGTAAGTATTAATACCAATGAGATCAATACTTGGACAATGAGATTTAATCAATTGTATCTCCGCCACATCAATACCCGCGGTAACAGTGCATGTAGGGTGGTTCGGGTCAACTTCATGAATCATGGCAGCCAGATTTTCTACGGCATCCCAAACGTTTAAGTCGGTGTAAAAAAGATCCACTTCGTTACCAATTCCCCAGAATAAAAGTGCCGGATGATCTTTGAGCTCCATTACCGCGTTCTTCACTGCTTTCAATTGATCGCTCACGGCCCATTCATCTGAGTAATTGAATCCATGACGCTCATGAGACATCCAAATTCCAACCATAACGGTGAGACCTCTCTTTTGCGCTTCATCAAGTGATGTTTTAGCGTCTTCAAGACCCCAAGTACGTATTGAGTTTCCACCGCAATCAACAACCACATCCATTTGAGTGTGTCCACCAGCGCCTCGTACATAATAAGGCTCTCCACCACGCATGATTTGCCAGCCAGAATCAGTTTTCACCATTTCTACTTTGACCGGCCATTGCGCAAAGAGTGCCAGCGATGTACTTACCAAAAACAAGATGAAAATGAACTGCTTCATATTACAAAACGATAATTTTTTTGGTGACTTGTCTCTGAATGTTTTCAAACTGTACCTGATATGTTCCTGATGAAAGTTCATTCAGCGTCACAATACCATTCCCAGCATTCCCACTTCGAACTAATCTACCTGAAGAATCAAACATAGTCCAAGTTGTTCCTTGTGGGAGTTGGAAATTGACTGTCCCATTAGATGGAACCGGCCAAATTTTCACTTCTTCTTCAAAAGATTCAGCTATACCCGTGAAACAATCCGCATCCACTACTCTGATATTATCAAGATAATAGGTATAAGCCAGTTGTTCTGCTGGGGCGAAATAAAACGTGAATTGATTTACCAGATCATTGGCCATTGTTTGTTGTGGTGAAAACGAATAGGGGAAATAAAGCGTATGCCATTCATACTGTAATTCAGTAACTGCTGTGTAGACCGAATGTCTGCCATTTGGGTAAGAAGCATAGGACAACTGCTGATTTTCAAAATAAAGGTTGATGGGTTGTCCTGGTGTAGCATTGGTATAAAGATCAATCGCCATCAACATTTCACCTTCTTCGAATGGTGCGGCATCCGACATCCAATCTATACCCAACTTCAGCTGATCATTTGGGTCATTGCCTCTGACATAGCGCATGCAGTTCTCTGAGGAGTTCACCTCGTTGGGGCTTGGAACAGGGTCATTGTAAATTTGACCTTCAAAATTGATCCATTGGCAATCGAATACAGAATCCAGGTCATGCATCACTACTTCACAATCTGGATTGATTACTTGAACGCTTTTGGAAATATTTGCATTGCAATTGTTCAAGACGAAATCACATGATACTTCGCCTTCAAGCTCTCCCCAATTCACCATGATCTCAGAACTACCTTGACCTGAAACTATTTCTCCTCCGCCTACTGTCCAAGCATAGCTGGCTCCTTCCACTGTTGGAACATGGTAACGCTCATTTTGAGTATTAGTTATCACACGTTCTCTGCCTACCACAAATGTGTCATCCAAGGTTTGATATACTCTCACATAATCAACTTCCATTGTTTGTGGGAAGCTCGTACTTTCATCTGGATATCCTGGCCAGTAGCCGCCCACCGCCACATTTAATATGAGGTAAAAGTCCTGATCAAAACGCCATGGCATGTTGCCCAAACTGCTAGGTAATTTTGAAGAAAACAACACGTCATCTACATACCAGTCAATAGAAGTTGCATTCCATTCCACCGCATAAATGTGGAAATCATCAATCAAGGGAACAGGGCTATTGTAGGATTCACCGGTATACATATTAAATGGCCAAGACCCACCGTAGTGAATAGTTCCATGTGATGTATTGGTTTCCTGCCCCAACATTTCCATGATGTCGATCTCTCCAGAAAGTGGCCATCCACCATAGGTATTCTCCTCTGGCAACATCCAGAAAGCTGGCCAAAGACCTTGACCCTGCGGTAGCTTGATACTTGCTTCCATTCTTCCAGAACTGAATGAAACAAGGCCTCTAGTTAGTATTTTGCCCGAGGTAAAATCTGACCCCTCATAAGATTCTTCTAGCGCTGTGATGATGAGATTGCCTCCTTCTAGCTTGACGTTTTCCTCACGATCTGTGTAGTACTCGAGCTCACCATTGCCCCAACCACAAAGAGAGGGACATCCATTTCCAATGTCATAGCCCCATTTTCCAGTGTTCAGAGTTGTTCCATCGAATTCATCAGACCATACAAGAAACTCACATTGGGCTTTCGTCCAAAGCACACACAACATTAAGAACAGAACTATTGATACTTGTCTCATTTAACTATAAATTTTTGCTTCAAACCTTGAATTTGAACTTCAAAAGATCCTGGTTCTGTGATCCAATCTAAGTTCTTATTGACAAAAGCTAATTCACTCATATGGATAGAAAACGAAATCGTTTTTGACTCGCCTGAAGATAAGGTTGTGCCTTGGTAACCACGAAGCCTCTTAACGCTTGGGGTAATGCTTGCAACCTCGTCTGCTACATACATCAGTACAGTTTCTTTACCGATAATCTCTCCTGTGTTCTGTATATCAACAGTTATAGTAAGGTTTTCGTTCACTCCGAGGGTATCTAAATCCAAAGTCAAGTTCGAATATTCAAACGAGGTGTAAGACAACCCATGTCCAAATGGGAACAAAGGATTTGCTGCGTTCATCCCAAATTTCGGATCTATCAAGTCTGTGTGTTTATGGTCATAATTGGTAAATGAAGATGCATGTCGAGGGTAAGTAATAGGCAGCTTTCCGCAGGGATTAAAACTTCCGTAGAGACATTCTGCAATTGCATCGCCTCCTTCGTCTCCGGGCAAGTACGCCATCATGATTGCATCCGCTAGCGGCTCAACCGCCGCAAATGTTCGGGGACGACCTTCAATAAGGACAACCACAACTTTTTTCCCAGTAGCTTTTGCCGCCTTAAGGAGTTGCTGTTGATTTTGAGCAAGTTCAGTGTCTTCAATATCTCCAGGTTTCTCAGTATATGGCATTTCTCCCAAACAAAGGACGATCACATCAGACAATCTGGCTCTGCTGTCGAACATATTAATCTCATCACCACCAAAATCCATTTCCATAGGAAAAGGCTCCACGGTGGCGTTTGCAGTGAGTACTTGCATGGCTTCTGAAACAGTGTTTTTGCCAGGTGTATTCCAAGTAGGGTCTACTCCTTGCCAGGTATGTGACCAACCCCCATTCAAAGCATTCAAACTATTGGCCGTAGGGCCTGTAACAAGCACTTTTGTAGTGCGTTTTAAGGGTAAAACTCCATTGTTCTTCAAGAGAGTAATACTGTGCAAAGCTGCATTCTTAGCAACTTCTGCGTGTTCATCTGAAGCGAATTTCGGATAATCCTCGAAATTAGTGAACGGTCGTTCAAAAAGTCCCAGTTTCAACTTGGTAATGAGGATACGCTTTACGCTTTCATCTATTCTGGACATGGGTACAAGTCCCTCTTCCACACATTCTTTCAATAACACAGGAAACTCCAAATCCATCGGCACCATACTCATATCAATACCTGCGTTGATTGACATCGCTACTGCCTCCTTGTATGTGGCAGCCACTTTGTGTCTTGAGACAAGGTATTTGATGTCTTCCCAGTCAGTAACTGCAAGACCCTCAAAGCCCATCTCCTCGCGAAGCAAACCTTTTAAAATATCTTCATTCACATGGACAGGTATGCCGTTAATCTCTCCTGAATTGATCATGACTGTCAATGCTCCCGCGTCAATTGCCTTTTGGAAAGACGGCGCGAAATATTCATACAATTGTCGGTCATGTAGCCAAACTTGTGTGCGGTCCTTGCCTGAAAGCGGCATGCTGTAACCCAAGAAATGTTTCAAACAAGCTGCTACATGGTAGGGATCAGAAGGGTCATCTCCTTGGTATCCTCTTACTAATGCCGCGCCCATGTCAGAGGTGAGTTTCACGTCTTCGCCAAATGTTTCCCAAAGTCTTGGCCAGCGTGGATCTCTACCGATGTCTAATACCGGCGAAAAGTCCCAAGGAATGCTACTAGCACGAGTTTCGTAAGCTACAATTTCACCCATTTGAGTTGCAAGCGTAGTATCGAATGTAGCCGCCAATCCCAATTGTTGAGGGAAAAGCGTGGCGCTGTCCGTATAGTTCACACCGTGGATGGCGTCAATGCCGTAAAGAACAGGAATTCCTGATTCTTTTTCGTTCATCGCCATCTCTTGAATCCTTCTGATGGTTTTGTGCCAAAAGGCACGAGGATAGGTATGTCCCCCACAGTTGAGTACTGAGCCGACCTTATAATCTACGATTGCTCTGTGCAGCTTCTCCTCGTCAAAACCATGTGGGTTTACAAGTTGATAAGGCTCACCCACAAAGAGCATGTCGATAGACAGTTGGGTCATCTCTCCAACTTTGTCTTGTAGCGACATTTTTTGGAGAATCTCCTCTGCCCTCGCTTCCAGATCTGAAGCACCCTTATCTGTACCCGATTTTTCCGAATTGGTACAGGCCATTCCTAGGAACAGCATTGATACGAAGATGAATGTAATTTTATTTTTCATGCACTAATTG
>CAZKMC010000141.1:0-7370 GCA_964553485.1 uncultured Comamonadaceae bacterium | reverse complement strand
CTTTTGTTCTCAAGTAATACATTCCTGTTTTGAGACCTTTTTTCCAACCATAGAAGTGCATAGAAGTCAATTTTCCAAAGTTGGCGTTCTCCATGAAAATATTCAATGACTGTGACTGACAGATGTAAGCACCTCTATCTGCAGCCATATCAATGATTGATTTTTGAGGGATCTCCCATGCTGTGCGGTAGAGGTCTTTTAGGTTTTCTGGAATTTCATTGATATTCTGAACTGACCCATTGGCGGTAATGAGTTTGTTTTTCATATCAGCATTCCAGATGCCCAATTTCGTAAGGTCTTTGAGCAAGTGCTTGTTCACTACGATGAACTCACCAGACAATACACGACGTGTGTAAATGTTGGTAGTGTATGGCTCAAAACATTCGTTGTTTCCAAGGATTTGCGCCGTAGATGCAGTTGGCATTGGTGCCACAAGCAGCGAGTTTCGCAAACCGTGCTCCTTGATTTCATCTTTCAACACATCCCATTCCCATCTGTCTGTTGGAGTTACACCCCACATGTCAAACTGTAATTGACCTTTGCTTGCAGGAGATCCTTCGAAAGTTTCGTAGGCGCCTTCTTCAATGGCTAAATCTTTTGATGCCGTGCAGGAAGCGTAATAGATTGTTTCAAAGATTTCACGGTTAAGGGCACGTGCTTCTTCTGAATCAAAAGGATGGCGCAATAGGATAAAGGTATCTGCCAAGCCTTGAACTCCCAATCCGATTGGACGGTGACGCATGTTTGATTTACGTGCTTCCGGTATTGGATAGAAGTTGTTGTCTATAATGCGGTTGAGGTTTTTAGTTACCCTATAGGTCACTTCAAACAGACGCTCATGATCAAATTTACCATCCTTCACATACTTAGGAAGAGCTAAGGATGCCAAGTTGCAAACGGCTACCTCATCTGGTGCAGTATATTCAATAATCTCAGTACACAAGTTTGAAGAACGGATAGTTCCAAGGTTCTGCTGGTTACTCTTAGCATTTGCTTGGTCTTTATAAAGCATGTAAGGCGTTCCCGTTTCGATTTGTGATTCTACAATTTTGAACCACAACTCTTGCGCCTTGATTGTTTTTCTGCCTTTTCCTTCTTTTTCATACGTGGTATAGAGCTTCTCGAACTTCTCACTGTGAGTGTCTGAGAGACCAGGACATTCATTTGGACACATCAACGTCCAATCTCCGTCTTGCTCAACTCTCTTCATAAACAAATCTGGAATCCAAAGAGCAAAGAACAAGTCACGAGCACGTTGTTCTTCTTTTCCGTGGTTCTTTTTGAGTTCAAGAAAGTCAAATACATCTGCATGCCATGGTTCAATGTACATTGCAAAAGAACCTTTGCGTTTTCCGCCTCCCTGATCTACATAACGTGCAGTATCATTGAAAACTTTCAACATCGGAACAATACCATTTGACGTGCCATTGGTTCCTTTGATATATGAACCTTTTGCTCTGATGTCATGAAGGGCAAGACCTATTCCTCCCGCATTTTGCGAGATTTGAGCACAGCTCTTTAGTGTGTCATAGATTCCACTAATGCTATCTGATTTCATGGTCAGCAGGAAGCATGAAGACATTTGCGGCTTAGGGGTTCCAGCATTGAACAAAGTTGGTGTGGCATGGGTAAACCAACCTTCGCTCATCATATTGTACGTTTCAATAGCTGCATCTAGGTCATCCTTGTGAATTCCAATAGATACACGCATAAGCATATGCTGTGGTCTTTCAGCTACTTGTCCTTTCGTCTTAAGCAGATACGAACGTTCCAATGTTTTGAAACCGAAGAAATCATAATTGAAATCGCGATCATAGATGATAGTTGAGTCTAATAACTCAGCATTGTCCTGAATAATCTCATGCACATCCGTAGCGAGCAACGAAGCTTTTTCGCCAGTTATCGGATCCATATAACCGTGCAAGTCGGTCATGGTTTCAGAAAACGACTTTTTTGTATTCTTATGGAGGTTCGATACAGCAATTCTGGAGGCAAGCAAAGCGTAATCCGGGTGGGTTACTGTATTGGTTGCGGCAACTTCTGCTGCAAGGTTGTCTAATTCTGAAGTGGTTACCCCGTCATAAACTCCTTCAATCACCTTCATGGCGATTTTTAATGGGTCTACACTATTGTGTAAGCCGTAACATAATTTTTTAATTCGCGCGGTAATCTTGTCGAACTTGACAAGCTCACTGCGACCGTCTCTTTTGAGTACGTACATGATGAATCCTGCTTAAAAGGTTAATACTATCTGCTTGTGCACTTTGAGATTTGAAAGAAAAAGCTCCCATCCCATGCCATAAGTGCATGCAGCAATTCTGGTTATTTAATAATGATTTGTCTAGGTTGAATGAAGCTTAAAAGTCTTCATCCACAGTGAATGATCTAGTGTCAGTGCCACCAGACATTACTCCCGCTTTTTGATATTCTGCAACACGTTGCTCAAAGAAATTTGTTTTTCCTTGAAGCGAAATCATTTCCATGAAATCAAATGGGTTGGTTGCATTGTATACTTTGTCATTTCCGAGTTCCTGCAACAATCTATCGGCTACAAATTCGATGTATTGTGACATCAAATCTGAATTCATTCCGATGAGTTTGACTGGAAGCGCCTCAATGATAAATTCCTTTTCAATATCAACCGCATCCGTGATAATCTTCTCCACTGTTTTCTTTGGCATCTTATTTACCAAGTGTTTTGTGTAGAGGAGACATGCAAAATCACAGTGCAATCCTTCGTCTCTTGAGATTAATTGATTTGAGAAACTCAAACCTGGCATAATCCCGCGTTTCTTGAGCCAGAAAATAGAGCAGAAACTGCCTGAGAAAAAGATGCCTTCAACAGCTGCAAATGCAACAAGTCTTTCAGCAAATGAACCATTGTCAATCCAGCTCATTGCCCAATCAGCTTTTTTCTTTACACATTCCATAGTCTCTATCGCTTGGAAAAGACGGGCTTTCTCTACAGTGTCTTTGATGTAAGTATCAATTAACAAAGAGTATGTTTCAGAATGGATATTCTCCATCATGATTTGGAAGCCATAGAAAAACTTTGCTTCAGTATATTGAACTTCTGAAACGAAATTCTCGGCTAGATTTTCATTCACAATCCCATCACTTGCTGCGAAAAAAGCAAGAATATGACGAATAAAATAACGTTCGTCGTCATTCAGCTTTTCATTCCAATCAATCACATCCGGATCAAGATCAATTTCTTCAGCAGTCCAAAAACTTGCTTCTGCTTTTTTATAAAAATTCCAGATATCGTCATGTTCGATCGGGAACAAAACAAATCGGTTCGGGTTGTCTTCAAGGATGGGTTCTTTTACTTGCATATTTTCTGGTAAGACTTCAGTAATGGCCACTTGTTTTGATTGAACTTCTTGCTCAGTTTCTTTTGGGGTCGATGTATCCATGGCCGCTTGGTCTATTTAAGGCCTTTTATCAAGGCAATTATTAAAAAATTGTTGTGGGAGATGTGGAAATCCCGGTTCACTAGTCAATGCGAAAATGGAGAAAGATATTCGCCGTTCTTCGACACAACAAAAATTGAGAAAACTTGGGTGTAAGTCAATTGAAAAGAGTTCACATTTGGCGAGAGTTTTTAACATTGGTAACTAGGATGTTCCTACACTCCTTTGGTGACGTGCATTAGGAGGGCTAGTTGATTGTGGATACATCTACTTTGCCCCGTTTTTACCGGTATTTTCTGGCACAGTTTTATTTGATTCGGAACCCCTATGTTTTACTTGTATTCTTTATTCATTTGCATCGAATGAACAGTTCAAAGTTTAGAATTAGTTGCTCATTTTCAGGTCTCATTTCGCATCATTTGTCAATATTGTTGAGTCAGTTTTCGAATTCACTCTTCGAATAAATCAAATCTGACATTGACAGTTTAACTAGGAGTTATTTTGACGGTGAACTGATCATAAATACGTCAGCATGTCAGCATTTGTACCATGGCACTATTTTAGTCCACAACCAGTACCCGCTACTCCAAGGGCAAATTGTATTTTTGTGGACTTTTAAGCGCAAGTCCGCTTTCCTTGAATTAAGAAACAGCATTGCATGTTAGGAACAATAAGCAAGATATTGAAGAAGGTACTTGGCGATAAGGCCGAGTCAGACATCAAAGAAATCACCCCCATTGTAGGTCAAGTCAATGAGGAGTTTGAAAGAATCAAAAAGCTATCAAACAATGAGTTAAGAGCAGAGTCAGATGAATTGAAGAGCATTATCCGCGCGCGGCTAGAGCCTCTGGAAACTGAAATCGAAGAACTCAAAGTCCAGGTAGAAGGAGATCCAACAATGGATATTGACTCCAAGGAAGCGATCTATCAAGAGATTGATAAAATCCGTGAGAAAATTGACGAAGAACTCGAAGTTGTTCTTGGAGAAATTCTACCTCGTGCATTTGCCGTAGTTAAGGATACCGCAAGAAGATTTACTGAAGAAGCACCTATTAGGGTCAAGGCTAACGACATGGATCGTGATATTGCGGCAGAAAGAGATTCTGTGGATGTTGAAGGCGATGATGCTATCTGGCAAAATACCTGGATGGCTGCAGGAAGCCCAATCACCTGGAACATGGTTCATTATGATGTGCAACTTGTTGGTGGAATTGCATTGCACAGAGGTAAAGCAGCGGAAATGCAAACGGGTGAGGGTAAAACCCTTGTGGCTACACTTCCTGTGTTCCTAAATGCTCTTGCCGGATTTGGTGTTCACGTAGTGACAGTAAACAACTACCTAGCTAGACGTGATGCCGAATGGATGGGGCCTATTTTCGAATTCCATGGTTTGACAATCGAATGTATTGACAATTTCCAGCCGAACTCCCCAGAAAGAAGAGCTGCATATGCCAAAAATATCGTCTACGGTACCAACAATGAGTTTGGATTCGATTACCTAAGAGACAACATGGCTACGGATCCTGAGATGCTGGTGCAAAGAAAACACCACTATGCCATCGTGGATGAGGTAGATTCCGTGTTGATTGATGAAGCCAGGACTCCGTTGATCATCTCAGGGCCAACTCCAAAAGGAGATATCCATGAGTTTGATGAATTGAAACCTAAGTTGCAGCTTTTGGTCAATGCCCAAAAACAAGTGGTTACACAATTCCTCGCGGAAGCAAAACAAAAACTTAAAAGCGACGGAGAAACGAAACTCAGTAAAGACTCAACAACTGAAGGTGGACTCGCTCTTTTTCGTGCATTCAGAGGTTTGCCTAAGAACAAGGCGCTCATTAAGTTTTTGAGTGAAGAAGGAATGAAACAAATCCTTTTGAAGACGGAGGGGTATCACCTTCAAGATAGTGAGCGTGAAATGCACAAAGCAGATGAAGAACTCTTCTTTGTGATTGATGAAAAAAACAACCAAATCGAGCTCACTGAAAAAGGGATTGCACTCATGTCTAAGAACATGGACGACAGCAACTTCTTTGTGATGCCGGATATGGGAACCGAAATCGCCAACATCGAACAGCAAGATTTATCTGAAGATAAGCGCTTAGAGATGAAGGAATCCTTGATGCGTGATTACAGTATCAAATCGGCTAGAATTCACACCATCAACCAGTTGTTGAAAGCTTATGCCCTCTTTGAGAAAGATGTGGATTATGTGGTGATGGAGAACAAAGTGAAGATCGTAGATGAGCAGACCGGTCGGATCATGGAAGGACGTAGATACTCAGATGGACTTCATCAGGCAATTGAAGCCAAAGAAAATGTGAAAGTAGAAGCGGCTACCCAGACCTATGCGACGGTTACACTGCAGAATTATTTCAGAATGTATCACAAGCTGGCCGGTATGACCGGAACGGCAGAAACTGAAGCACAGGAGCTTTGGGACATCTACAAGTTGGATGTAATGATCATTCCAACAAACCGCCCAATTCAAAGAGATGACCGCCAAGATTTGGTGTACAGAACCAAACGCGAGAAATACAACGCGGTTATTGATGATATCATCAAACTCAGCCAGGAAGGAAGACCTGTTTTGGTGGGTACAACCACCGTTGAAGTGAGTGAGCTGCTCTCTAAGATGTTGCATATGCGTGGGCTAGATCACCAGGTCTTGAACGCAAAAATGCACCAGCGAGAAGCTGAAATTGTAGCCAACGCTGGAAAGACCGGTACCGTTACAATCGCTACGAACATGGCGGGTAGGGGAACGGATATCAAGATCTCTGATGAGGTGAAAGCCGCAGGAGGTTTGGCAATTGTAGGTACAGAAAGACACGATTCACGCCGAGTCGACAGGCAGCTGAGAGGTAGAGCTGGCCGACAAGGAGATCCGGGAAGTACACAGTTTTATGTGTGCTTGGAAGATGATTTGATGCGTCTTTTTGGTTCTGATCGAATAGCCAAAATGATGGACCGTTTGGGAATCGAAGAAGGAGAGGTGATCCAACACTCCATGATTACCAAGTCCATTGAACGAGCTCAGAAAAAAGTTGAAGAAAACAACTTCGGAGTACGTAAGAGATTGCTTGAGTATGACGATGTCATGAACTCGCAGCGTGAGGTTATTTACAAGCGACGTAAGCACGCCCTTCATGGTGAGCGACTCAAACTGGACATTGCCAACATGTTCTATGAACTGGGAGAATCGATTATTTCTTCACACCAGATGACCAAAGATCTGGATGCTTTCAAACTGGACTTGTTGCAGTATTTCGGAATGAAAAGTCCATTCACGGACACTGAATTTGCTACAGGAAATCCACATGAGCTTTCCAATAGATTGTACCAACAAGCAGAAGTGGCTTATCGACAAAAGACTGCGCACTTAGTTCAAACAGCTCTACCAGTGATTGAGCGCGTATATCATGATGAGAACAATAGCTTCAAAAACATGGCGATTCCATTCTCAGACGGAATAAAGACCTTGCAAATTGTAGCAGACATTGAGAAGTCGTTCAATTCGAAAGGAGTGGAGATGGTAGACGCGCTTGAGAAGAGTGTGACCCTCGCCATCATTGACAATCAATGGAAAGAACACCTGAGAGACATGGATGATTTGCGTTCAAATGTGCAACACGCGCGTTTTGAGCAAAAAGACCCTCTTTTGATATACAAATTTGAATCCTATGGGTTGTTCAAACAAATGATCAATCGCGTGAATGCCGAAGCAGCTTCTTTCCTTATGAAAGCTACGCTGCCTATTCAACAGGCTGCAACGGTTCCTCAACCAAAAAGACAAGAATCTCCAAGATTGCAGACAAGCAAAGCGGGAGTTGAGAATTTATCTGAAAGAATGTCTTCGCAAAGACAGGGTGGAGGAGCGCAAGTGGCCCCTAAGAAGATTGAGCCGATCCGCACTGAGAAGAAAGTGGGCAGAAATGACCCTTGCCCTTGTGGAAG
>CAZKMC010000140.1:5928-7389 GCA_964553485.1 uncultured Comamonadaceae bacterium | reverse complement strand
ATTTTGAGCTGCTGCATCTTTTGCTGCTCTTACGGCATCATCTTCATGATTTTCACCATCGGTAAAGATCAAAATCGCTCTGGCAGTTTCAGATGTGGGGTCAAAACTCTCCATACACAAATCAATAGCCAAGCCAATTGAGGTTCCCTGTGTTCCAACAGAATTGGTTGAAATACCATCAAGGAAAATTTTGGCCGCCGCGTAATCTTGAGTCAATGGAAGCTGAACATAAGCATCACCTGCAAAGATCACTATCCCAATCCGATCGCCTTTTAATTGCTTGATTAATCTTTCAACGGTGAGTTTGGCCACTTCTAAACGATTGGGCTTAATATCCTCAGCTTCCATGCTGGAACTTACATCAAGTGCGATCATCAAATCTGCGCTTTTTGTTTCCACTTCTTCAAGCTTTGATCCGATTTTCGGATCTATGGCAGCAAAAATTACAAATGCCAGCATAGAACGAAACAGGAGAAACTTAAAAACAGACCTCCAAGCAGAACGATTAGGACTAACCACACTTGCCATCGACTCACTTGTGAACCGGCCGAAAGCCTTGTTCTTAATTCGAAGTACAATGAAAAAAATCAATGCTAGAAGCGGAAGACAAACTAACATCCATGCGGCCCATTCATGATGAAATTGGATGTTCGGAATGAAACGATGGAGAGCGAAAAAAACGCCAATGGTTATCAACCAAAACAAAACTTCAGCAACTATTAACAGAATTCCTGTAGGCCAGAGTCGATATGTACTTGCTGCCTTTTTCATGGAGATGTTCTAAGAATAGCTGATTTAAAAACAAATTCTAAAAGGAAGAATGCCAGGCTAATCAGGATAAATGGAATGAACTCCTCTGTTTTTTTGTTTACCTGAAGCACATTGAATCTCGTCTTTTCAAGCGAATCTATTTCGCCATATATCTCTTTTAACTTGGCTTCACTAGTTGCTCTGAAATAGCGCCCTCCAGTTGTTTCAGCAATATTCTTCAATATGGCTTCGTCAATTTCTACATCAACCCAATCAAATACCCATTGGTTGCCTCTTTTCCCAATTGGGCTTCGCGCCTTACCAATGCTTCCTACCCCAATGGTATACACCCGAATTCCAAACATTTTAGCCAGTTGTGCAGCATCAATTGGATCTATTTGCCCTGCATTATTTATACCATCGGTAAGCAAAATGATAACCTTTCCTTTGGCTTCACTTTCTTTTAATCTATTGACAGCCGTAGCCAACCCCAGCCCAATAGCTGTTCCGCCTTCTATCCAACCTGTTTCTAATTCTTTTATACCGTTTTTTACTACCCGGTGATCCGTGGTTAAAGGGACTTGAGTAAATCCTTCGCCTTCATAAACTACAACTGCAATGCGGTCATCAGGTCTTTCATCCACGAATTTTATTGCCACAGATTTCGCACTTTCAAGCCGGCTGGGATCAAAGTCTCTCGAGAGCATACTG
>CAZKMC010000140.1:0-5918 GCA_964553485.1 uncultured Comamonadaceae bacterium | reverse complement strand
TACATCTAATGCCAATACGATATCAATACCTTCACGAGTCAAGTTCTCATAGCTGCTGCTGCTCTGTGGCCGGGCCAAAGTTATTATTAGAAATGTCAGTCCTAACAGCCGAAATATATTTGGAATCTCGAGACTCAATTGGCTGAATATTGTTTGTTTTGGAAAAAAGGATAGGGTGGGCAATTTGACTTCTGCTACATTTGAGAACCTTCTCAATAGTATGATCGTTGACAGAACCGGTATGAACAGCAGAAGCCAAAATGCCCGAGGAGAGGAGAACTCTGTGAACTGCTGCACTATCCACCAAATGACTAGAATCAATAGGTTGATTAAAGCGTATAACCCAATATGTGCCCACTCAGTTCTAGACATGTTCTTGAGGTTTACGAGTCGACTCAATAAATTGAATAGCCATTTTTAATGATTGCTCATTTTCCAATGCCCCCGACTTGTGTTTTGCAAACTTGACTGAATCAGCTATTTCCAGTGTTTTCGTTAAATTTTGCTTGGCCTCGTCATTTTGAAGGATGCTATTTACATCTGAGATAATTTCTAAAGAAGTTTGCTCCAGGGCATGAATGTTGAAGCGTCGTTCAAGATACATCCGAAGAATTTCCGTGAGTTCCGAATGATAAGTTTTTACATGTCCTGCTTGCCACAATTTTTTCTCTTTAAGCTGTCCTAGTTGACGAAGCGCAACAATATCTGCAGGTTCCTGAATTTCTGGTTGGCTAGTTTGGACACTAGTTTTGTTTTTACGCTTTTTGAAAAAGAAGATTGCTAAAACTAGTATTGCAATGACTGCTATAACAATTCCCAAAAACAGAAGATTGTCTTTTATCCAATCCCAAAAGGTATACTGCACTAAACTGATATCCTTGATGTCTTTTAAGCTTCCTGTTTCATCAATTTCTGGCCATACGACTTCTAGCAAAGCGGCATTTGTAAAAATACTATCTCCGTTCACAAGAAATAGCAGCGGTTCAATAACAACAAACCCACTGTCAAAAGATGTAATTGTCAATTCAATTTTCTGATAAAAAACATATGGATCTTCCCCGTCTACAAGTGCGGTGTCTATCCTTGATTTGCGAACAATCTCTATTCCTTGAGGAATACTGTCTGAGAGCAGAGGCCATTGAATGTCAAATGTGCCCTGATCAATTGGGTATTCTATTGTTACTGCTAATTGAGTCTGCGCTCCCAAGGCTATGGAGTCAGATTTCAATTCCAACTTAGCTTTTTGAGAATAAGCTTCACCCTGCAGGACGATTAAAAAAAGTCCGATCAGCAAAACAAGATATCTATGTTTTTTGAGGCTATCCACGATGTTTGAAAAGATTCATCAATGGTTGAACATAGGGTCTGTCGGTCTGAATTGTTACATGGTCTACACCGGCTTTTTTGAAAGTGTCAATAAGGTTTGCTGAATGTTGCAACGCGTTAGCGCGGTACATTTTTCGGTTCCGTCTTGAAGAAGTATTAATCCATGCTTTTTTATCCAATTCAGGATCTGTTAGTTGAACCCAACCCATATTAGGTACTTCGGTTTCTCGGGGGTCGGAAATCCGAAGTGCCACGACGTCATGCTTTTGGTTGCTTATTTTGAGTGCATGTTCAAATCCAGTATCCAAAAAATCAGATAGCATAAAACAGATACATCGTTTTTTGATAACCCTATTGAGATATTCTAGGGCCATAGAGGTATTTGTGTTTTTGCCTTCGGGCGTGAAATCCAAAAGCTCACGTATAATGCCTAGAATATGATGTCTTCCTTTTTTTGGAGGAATAAATCGTTCAATTTTATCTGTATAAAGAATCGCTCCTATTTTGTCGTTGTTTTGAGCAGCACTGAATGCCAAAACCGCTGTAACCTCAGCAATTAATTGTCGTTTTTCCAGTTCTGTTGTTCCAAAACTCTCTGAAGCACTGAGGTCTATTAGAAGGACGGCAGTCAGTTCTCGTTCTTCTTCAAAAACTTTGACGTAAGGACGGCGCATCCGGGCAGTGACATTCCAATCTATAGTTCGAATTTCGTCGCCGTGCTGGTATTCTCTGTTTTCACTGAATGCCATGCCGCGTCCCTTGAAAGCACTGTGGTATTCCCCCGAAAAAACTTGTTTGCTAAGTCCCCGAGTTTTAATCTCAATTTTCCTGATTTTCTTTAGAAGCTCCTGCGTTGTCATGAGATCAATTTTACATTGAGAAATAGTTCGCCTTTAACATTAAGGCACCTCAACCGTATCAAGAATCTCAGTGATAATTTGTTCTTGGGTAATATTCTCGGCTTCAGCCTCAAAACTAATCCCGATTCTATGGCGCAAGACATCCATGCAGATAGCTCGCACATCCTCAGGAATTACAAATCCTCTTCTGCGAATGAAGGCATAGGCTTTGGCACATAATGCCATACTGATCGATGCTCTTGGAGATCCGCCAAAACTGATTAATGGCCGTAAATGACCCAAACCATAGTCTTCAGGATTTCGAGTTGCAAAGACAATGTCTACGATATATTGTTCAATTTTCTCATCCATATAAACTTCACGAACCAACTTACGTGCTTCCATAATCTCTTTAGGATTCAAGACCTTTTCCGGTCTAGGGTAAGCTGCTGTCGAAATGTTGTTGCGTATAATCAGTTTTTCTTCCTCTTTGCTTGGATAACCAATAACGACTTTCAAAAGAAAGCGATCCACCTGGGCTTCAGGTAAAGGATAAGTTCCTTCTTGTTCTATAGGGTTTTGTGTGGCCAAAACTAAAAATGGTTCAGGCAGTTCAAAGGTTTCCACCCCAATTGTTACCTGTCTTTCTTGCATTGCTTCTAACAACGCGCTTTGCACTTTAGCAGGTGCTCTATTGATCTCATCTGCCAAAATAAAGTTGGAGAATATTGGTCCTTTTTTGACTGAAAATTGTTCTTGTTTTTGATTGTAGATCATGGTTCCTATCAAATCGGCAGGAAGCAAATCAGGAGTGAATTGAATTCTACTAAAATCAACCTGTACAGAATCAGACAAGGACTTGATTGCTAGAGTTTTTGCTAGACCGGGAACACCCTCTAAAAGAATGTGACCATTTGCCAAAAGACCAATAAGGAGCTTTTCAACCATGTCTTTTTGACCAATAATGGCCTTTTCCATCTCCAAGTTGAGTAGCTCAATAAAAGCACTCCCTTTCTCAATCCTTTCATTGAGTTGTTTGATTTCACTTGCCTGCATTGAAGTCATCTCTGTCATTTCGTTATCCATGAGCGGTTTCGAATTATTTCAAATGTACTGGTAGCGTAGACATCAAAGATGTCAAAATTTCGATAGTCTGCAAACCGCGTTGATGTGGAATGCAAATTTCATCAATGAATCACCCGGCTCAATTCTGTTGGCGTTAAAGATTGTTAAGCCATTTGGTTGATAAATGATAGACAAGAGTGTATAAAAAGCACCCTGTTTTATTGAGGAATTTCAGAGTAGAGGCTAATTTGCGAATTGAATTATTACTCATGGAAAGAATCAGTTTGGAAGGAACTATAAATATGGTTCGAGAGTTTCATGACGCATTTGGAATTTCTAATGCAGAGAAACCTCAGGGGAGAATAGCAAAAAAGGATGTTGAGCTGCGATATAAGTTAATGGCAGAAGAAAATGACGAGTATTTAGAAGCTGCTGAAAATGGTGATTTAGTTGAGGTTGCAGACGCTCTGGGAGATCAACTCTACATCCTTTGTGGAACTATCTTGAAGCATGGCTTGCAACATAAGATAGTTGAAGTGTTTGAAGAGATTCAAAAAAGCAATATGTCTAAATTGGATAAATCGGGAAATCCAATTTATCGAGAAGACGGTAAAGTCCTCAAGAGTGATCAGTATTTCAGACCAGATATTCGTACCATTTTGTACCCTGAAAAAGGTGCGATGACAGAACACCAAGTTCTGTCTAACGAAAGGTAATTCTTTTGTCGGGTATCGGTTTTCTTCAAAAGGAGCTGCACTTTAGCAGCTTCTTTTTTTTATAATAAAGGCATATGGATTTAGTGCGGTTCTTTGAAGCGTCCAGAAAATCATCCTTTGGGATGAAGAAGTTGAATTTCATCCTGCATAGGATGATTCCATTCAATAAACCACACAAATTGAAAGTGGTACAATTGAGCCCGGTGAAGACAATAGTCAGTATTCCATTTCGAAAAAGCAATCTGAATCACCTCAAAGGGCTGCATGCTTGTGCACTCGCAACGGCAGCAGAATACTGCAGTGGGCTTGTACTCCTTCAATATCTAAACCCTAAAGAGTATAGACTAATTATGGAAAGCCTTGAGGTGACGTATCATTATCAGGCAAAAATGGGGGCCGAGGCTCATTTTGGAATAGAAAAGAAAGAGGTCGAACGAGATGTAATTCAACCCCTTTCTACTGAAAGCGCAGTTTTCTATAAATGCCAAATTGAAGTTCATGACGTTGCTCAGAACCACATTTGCACAGTAAACACAAATTGGCAAATCAAATCTTGGGATAAGGTCAGGATGAAATAAACTTGACCTTCTGTATCCTCCAATGCCCATTCACTGGATGAATTTCCAATACTGGCGATTTTCCAATGGCAATTTCTTTCAAGTAATCTTCAGCGATATACCCGGAAATCATTCCAAACGATGGGTGATGAAGGCGTACAGGAATCCAATTAAACCCTTTTGGGTCTTTTACCTCGAGCAAATTCGGATTGACCATTCCACTATAGACCCCATTATTTAGTTTGCAAATAATGTTGCTCCGTACTGAAGGTTCTGAACGGAAGTTGACGAAGTTCCCAATCACTTCAATTTCTCCCATGTTATTTTCAACTTTAACATGCGTATTGCTAAAGAATATCTTTCCTTCCTCATTTTTCATTTCAAAGCCATGAAGCAGCAGACCTAGATATGAACTGAAATTGTCAAAACTCCCAAATTCATCAACCATTGATAGAATAAAATCGTCCCTAGACACCTCGGCCGGGTTGAAAGTATTCAATTCACTGGAAAAACTTATAAAAGGACCAAAACAAGAAATGATTTGAATTGAGTCTCTTGTCAGAATAGCCTGTTTGGCAAATGCGACAAAGGCATCAAGTTCAAGAACTCCGAGCAATTCGGATTTTTCTAATGTGGTGTTTTTCGAAATAGAACACCATTCGTCCTCTTGGGGTGCTGCGTACAAGACTGAACAAGAAAGGACAAGGCTGATGATTAAAACATTTTTTTTCATAATAATTGGATTTAAATTTCAATCAAAGGCGCAAGTAATTTGCCGCTAATAGCTCCATAATTAAGTTTGAAGCTAGGTGTCTGTAATTTGGATGATTGTGCCAAGTCTTTTCCTTTATTCGAGAGCCAGAAATCCATTGGTAAACATGATTTCAATCAAGGCATGGAATGTTTATCTTTGCCAGCTTGTAACACCTGAGAACACTATGATTCAAATTACACTTCCAGACGGATCAATCAAAAATGTAGAGAAGGGAACCCCTTCAATTGAAATTGCTCGTGACATAAGCGAAGGTTTAGCTCGGAATGTTTTGGCTGCAGAGATTAATGGAGAGATTTGGGATCCACAAAGACCTATTTTCGAAAATAGTCGTCTTAAGTTGTTGACATGGCAAGATGAAGAAGGAAAAAGAACCATGTGGCACAGCTCGGCGCACTTGATGGCTGAAGCTCTTGAGGCTTTGTATCCAGGTGTAAAGCTCTGGGTAGGTCCGCCAGTTGAAAATGGATTTTACTACGATGTGGATTTTGGAGATTTTACGTTTTCAGACAAAGAATTCCCTAAGGTAGAGGCTAAAATTAAAGAGCTAGCCAAAGAAAAGAATGAGTACATCCGAAAGGAAATTTCCAAAGAAGATGCTGTTGCATATTTTAAGGAAAAGGATGATTTCTATAAGTTAGAC
>CAZKMC010000139.1:4471-7460 GCA_964553485.1 uncultured Comamonadaceae bacterium | reverse complement strand
CTAGTCATTGACCACAAATTAGTGGCCGCGGCAAAACGCACACCTGCCCACGTGATTGGTGATGGCGTTTCTACTATTCGAGAATTGGTTGACAAAGTCAATAGCGATCCTCGTAGGGGATATGGCCATGAAAATGTCCTTACTCAAATCACCATCAACGACCTTACAAAAAGCATATTACAGGAAGCCGGACTTTCAGAAGAATCAGTCTTGCCTAAAGATGTTTTTTGTAAACTAAAAGACACTGCGAACCTCTCAACAGGAGGTACGGCTGAGGATGTCACAGATGTAGTGCATCCATTCAACATCTTCATGGCAGAGCGGATCTCAAGAATCATTGATCTTGACATCTGTGGAATTGATATTATGACCACCGACATCGGTCTACCACTCCATGAAACCGGAGGCGCGGTGCTCGAAGTAAATGCTGGTCCCGGATTCCGTATGCACCTTGCTCCGTCTTCGGGATTGCCTCGAAATGTGGCGGGTCACGTGATTGACATGATCTATCCTCAAGGAAGTAATGCACGCATTCCAATTGTTTCTGTTACCGGAACAAATGGAAAAACCACTACCACTCGACTTATCGCACACATGATGCGGATGCGTGGTTACAAAGTTGGATATACGACCACGGACGGTATCTACATCCAAAACCGCTTGCTAATGACAGGAGATTGCACTGGTCCTGCCAGTGCAGAATTCGTGTTAAAAGATCCAACTGTAAATTTTGCAGTGCTCGAGTGCGCTCGTGGAGGACTGCTGAGAGCGGGATTAGGCTTCAAAAAGTGTGACGTAGGGATTGTTACCAACGTGGCAGCCGATCATTTAGGACTGAAAGGAATCCACACCATTGAACAATTGGCAAAGGTGAAAGGCGTCATTCCGGAAACTGTAATGCCAGAGGGATATGCGATTTTGAATGCGGATGATGACCTCGTTTACCCCATGCGAGAAAGTGTGAAGTGCAATGTGGCTTTGTTTTCCATGGATGAAAACAATCCGCGTATCAAACGTCACATGAAACAAGGAGGGTTATCCGCAATCTATGAAAATGGATACATCACTATTGTCAAAGGCGAATGGAAAATTCGCATTGTGAAAGCCATAAATGTTCCGCTCACCATTGACGGTAAAGCTGGATTTATGATTCAAAACGTTCTTCCCGCAGCATTGACAGGATACGTTCGTGGACTAAGTATCGAAGACATCAAAGTGGCTCTGGAATCGTTTATTCCTTCTCCGGCTCAAACTCCGGGAAGATTGAATATTTTCAATTTCAAGGATTTCCAAATCATGTTGGATTATGCCCACAATCCAGCTGGATTGACGGCTTTAGCCCAATTGGTGAAAAACATGGACGGCTCACCAAAAGTGGGTATTGTAGCTGGAATCGGAGACAGACGAGACGAAGACAACATGGCCTTGGGGGCTATTGCGGCAGGCATGTTTGACGAGGTGATTATTCGCCAGGACCGCAACTTGCGCGGACAATCAGAAGAGGTATTGCTTCAACTTCTAATGGCTGGCGTCAAAAGTGTAGACCCAAACAAAAAAGTCACCATCATTCGTTCAGAGGCCGAAGCTATTACACACGCCATTGAGACTGCAACTCCAGGAACGTTGATAGTGGTTAGCAGTGATGTGGTGCCAGATGCACTGAATCTTGTAATGAAATTCAAAGAAGAAGAGTCAGAAAGACTTTATCATATGCAGGCTAACGAAACAACCTTAAAAACATAAAAAGAAAAGAGCATCAATGGCGTATTGTCAAATGATGCTCTTTCCTTTATATTCCAAGCAGTAATCATTATTAGCCATTTAGGCCGCGCCAACCACCACCATTGATGCAATCTACACCTTGTGCCTTCAAGTAATTCTCAACTTGACCACTGCGGTTGCCACTTGCACAACATAGTATGATCTTCTTGTTCATTTTCTGAATTTCATTCAAACGATTTTGAATGTTCTGAAGTGGAATATTCTTAGACCCTTTTACATGTCCGCTTTTAAATTCCATCGCAGATCTAACGTCTATCAAAATTGCACCGTTTGCAATCAGTTCTTTCACCTCTGCAGCAGAGTTTCCTCCACCAAATAATCTTTGAATTAAGCTCATCTTTTATCTTTTTTAATGTTTGAGAATGGTTTCTCCCAACCTAATTCGATCGGGCTCCACCATCCTCTCACTTACACTCAACTAACTCTCTCCCTTTAGCTAAGTAGTAACCAATTCTCTGGGACAAAGCTAGTTCAAGGACAAAAGGAGTTCAGCCACATTTGTTACAAACGCAGTATTTGCAGGGCTTTTAGAAGAAATATTGCTTTTTTGGGCCTATCGGCCGAGGAGAGATGCCTCCATTTACAGAATTATTTCACTTCGGATATTCAATCCGGCTGTGATAAATGTTCATTAATTTTCGCTTGAAAATGCGCTTGATCTCCGTGATCTCTTTGAACGTGATATTCGCATGAATGAACTGATTCGCATCCATGAGGTGATTGAAGATTGAATCGATCAATCCTTCAATGCTCTTTTCATCGTAATGCTTCAAACTTCTTGAAGCGGCTTCCACTCCATCCGCCATCATAAGAACCGCAGTTTCTCTTGAATAAGGAAGAGGTCCTGGATACCTGAAAGCACTGTCGTCCTCGGGCGTATAGCCCAAATCCTTTACATACATCCTCCAGAAATATTCCGGACGAGTAGTTCCATGGTGCGTACGAATGAAATCAATGATCTCTTCTGGCAAACGATGTTTCTTTGCAAGCTCCACCCCGTTAATTACGTGGTCAATGATAATGCGGGCACTTTCATTATAAGGTAAGTCATCGTGGGGATTGTTACCATGCTGATTTTCAGTAAAATACCGCGGATTCTTCATCTTGCCGATGTCGTGATACAATGCACCTGCTCGCACCAACAAACTGTTACCTCCAATAGCTGAAATAGCCTCCTCTGCTAGGTTTGCAACCTGCAATGAGTGCT
>CAZKMC010000139.1:0-4461 GCA_964553485.1 uncultured Comamonadaceae bacterium | reverse complement strand
ACCTGGAGCATGCTCATTGAGCTCGCGCAATAAACTGTTGTTAGCATCACTAATCTCCAGCAAACTAACCTCTGATAAAAACCCAAAGCTCTTTTCAAACAAGAAGATGAGCGGGTATGCCATTAACGACAACAGAGCATTGCCCCCAAACCATGCATAAAGAGACCAGCGAATTTGCTCAAAACTTCCCTCCTGAATTATGTTGATTCCAAAGTAAGTGACGGCGTAGGAGAGGAAAATGAACAATGCCGAGAAAAAGAATTGGCTTCTCTTTCTGAAACTCGAGATTCCGACTTGAAGCAAAATACCTGCAAAGATTTGGAGGAAGACAAATTCAAATGGATTTGGCACCATAAAACTGATCATGAACACGCTGATCATGTGCAGGAACAAGGCCATCTTCACGTCATAGAATGCCCGAATAATAATAGGCAGAATACACAAAGGAGCCAGATACACATGCAATGAATCTATCTCAATTGTGAACTTGGTCATCAAGACCATCAACACCAACAACACCAAAATAAAAGCCACTTTGGCGGGTTCCTCCAAGACGTCTGGCCGGAAAAAACGCAACAGTATTGCCACAGATAAGAGGCACAATCCCAATAACATGGTTTGTCCAAGCAGGATGATGTACCAACTCTGGTCCACACCAATTATTCCTGCATAAGTTTGACGCAAAGAATTGAGCATTCGGTATTTGTCGCCATCCACCAACTCACCTTTTGTCATCAGCCTTTCCCCTGCTTTTACTCGGGCCATGGTCCGTTGGAGGCTTGTAACTTCACCTTGAACAAATCGTGCGGTTTGATCTGGATCATACACGATGTTAAATTCCAAACACCCTCTCACCTGCTCAATTAACCAGCCTTTGTCTACACGTGTAGCTTCTTTCAAATGCTCCTTTACAAATGTGTCCGCTTCTTTGATGGTGAGCAGGTCACTGAGAGGCACTGTTACACCTACCACACCGTCCATCACGCTCACTTCAAAATCTTCACGCTCGGCATCGTGCTGTTCTGCAAGTTGAATGATCCCTTTGTGGTATGCAGCGCCCAGAACTTCAATTCCTTTTTCCACATGACGTTCCATGCGGACTGAATCTCTTTCCTCGCTCTGAAAGAGCACCCCTAAACCACTTGTCTTATGTGCCTCCCAGTTAACCCGAATCAAATTCTTGAGCTGCTCATGCTCCTTGTTTTCTACTTCATGAAGGCGTTTGTAGACGGGGATGACATTCTGAAGAATACGCTGATTTTCAGCTTCTACTTCCTTGGCGGTGAGGTGGACATCAAAATCAAAGGGTGCAAAAAGATCCTCATGTTGCCATGGTCTACCTTCACTGAATTCATAACGAAACTGAGGTGCTTGCGGATACAAATAGAGCAACACCGCCAGACATATCGCAAAAAGGAATATGACGTAAAAGAGATTGTGATTATTCCGAATTTTTTCCAGGAACTTCTTCATGCTACACAAAAGAACAACTAAGATTTGAGACTATGCACCTGCGGCCATAGGCACTTTTCACGAATGAACGTGAACAACCTAGAATCCACCACGGAGATAAAGGTAGATTACGGCAACTATGGCGGCACATATATTCAACAATACACCTGCCCGAGCCATTTGTGGAATACGGATATATCCACTTGCAAAAACAATCGCATTGGGAGGTGTTGCCATGGGCAACATAAATGCGCAACTGCTGGCCAGGGTGACAGGAATTGCCAATAGCATGGGCTCGTAACCCATTCCCACACCAATGGCAGCTGCTACCGGGACCATAATATTGACCAAAGCCAAATTGCTCATCAGCTCAGTAAGGAACAAGGCAAGAACAGTCATTGCAACAATCAATAACCAAGTGTATGAAGGGTCCCAAGATTCAAATCCAGAGGCAATCATATCTACTACTCCGCTCTGGTCGAAGGCTTTAGCAAGAGCTAGTCCCCCGCCAAAAAGAAGTAAGATTCCCCAAGGAAGTTTTTGTGTATCGGGCCAATCTAATAGCCGTTGAGGTTTGTCATCTTCATCCACGGTTCCCGAAGGAAGTACAAACAGCAGCACCGCGCCAATTATGGCAATGATGGTATCATCCAAATCGCTTCCTAAAGTCTTGTTTAGCGGGCTCCGAAACACCCACAAAGCGGCGGTTATCACAAATACCATCAGCACGCGCTGCTCAGACACAGAAGTCTTGCCGAGCTTTTGCAATTCCGTTTTAATCAAAGCAGCTCCACCACTGAAACGTCCAATGCGAATCGGATAAATCACCCTGGTCAACAACAAATACGTGAGCCACAATACAACCGCAGAAAACGGCAATCCAATGGCCATCCATTCCATGAATCCCACTTCAATTCCATATTGATCTGAAAGGATACCAGCCATTGCAGCATTAGGTGGGGTTCCCACCAGCGTGGCAATTCCGCCGATGTTGGCAGCATACGCAATGGAAAGCATTAAGACCAATGCAAATTTTGAAGACTCTTTTTTGTCCGTCTTGGAGTCATCCTGTAACAAGGTCACCACACTTGCAGCAATTGGCAACATCATGAGGGTTGTTGCGGTGTTGCTGATCCACATGCTCAAAAATGCAGAGGCAAGCATAAACCCGAGGACAATTCGCTTGGCTCCATCTCCCGTTAAGCGCACAATACTCAATGCAATGCGCTTGTGCACTTTCCATTTTTCCAAAGCCAGGGCAATGATGAACCCACCTAAAAACAGAAACACATAACGACTACCATATGGAGCAGTGGCTTCTTCCACAGTTAATACTCCAGTGAGGGGGAAAAGCAAAATTGGCAGCAATGCGGTCACAGCAATAGGCACCGCTTCTAGCACCCACCACACCAACATCCAGGCGGCCACGCCTATGACTCTTTTGGCATCTGTGGGCATGTCCATGGGCACCATCAAAATCAGCAGAAACACGAGGGGGCCACCAACTATTTTGGCCATTGAGGAATAGTCTCTATTCACAATCGTACAATCATAAACACAGGTGAATGATCACTGATATAATAGCCGTTTTTGAGCTGTTCGTCCACACAAATCCACACCACATTTGGAGAATCTGTGAAAATATGGTCAATGCGCATCATCATTTTTGCTTCCGGCTCAAAAGTATTGTAAGTGCTGTAATCGGTGCTGCAGCGTATTGAGGAAGCAGTAAAAGCATCTTCAAGTGGTGGTGAGTTCAATACATTGTACGCCGGCTCAGTAGGCAATGAATTAAAGTCGCCCATGATGACGTTGACGTCTTGTCTCGAAAGTCCAATCCACCCCCTTAACAACAAAGCTGAGTTCAAACGGGCTTCATCTCCTACATGCGAAAAATGGGTATTGATCACTCGGAAAGTGGCGCCGCTTTTTTTGTGCATCAAAATGGCAATAGTAGCAATCCGAGGTAACTCAGCATCCCACCCAATTGAACCGGCTAGATGATAATCTTGGCTCAACCAGAGCGTCTCTGAATGCACAAGCACATACTTGTTTCGGTTATAAAAAATGGGTGAATATTCGCCTGCCTGCAGTCCATCATCTCGTCCTACTCCGCAGAAATCATGCTCTGGCATTCCCTCAACCAAATCGTCCAACTGATTCTGAAGTACTTCCTGAAATCCAATTATGTCTTGATGATGCACCACATACAAAACTTCATCCTTTCTTTCTTCCCATAGCAGCGGATCAGTAGGACTGTCAAACTTGATATTGAAGGTCATAATACTGACTTCTTGCCCAAACAAGGCGGAAGTAAATAGCATCATCACACACGTCAAACCCAACTGTTTCCTAATACTCATAGCAACGAAAATACACCCACCATTTCAAGTGTCCAAACAAGCAGGCAGAATCCCTTACTTTTGCCCTTCATTATGGGAAGAATACAACGACTTTTTCGACGCGGCGAAGTATTGACTTTGGACATCAAAGACATGGCTTTTGGCGGGGTAGGCATCGGCAAGGTTCCTACGGAGGACGGGGATTTCACCGTCTTTGTGCAAAACACTATACCGGGACAAAAAGTCCTGGCAAGGGTAGTAAAATGCAAAAAAAGATATGCAGAGTGTAAGTTGGATGGCGTTCTTCAGGCTTCGCCCGAGGAAATTGCAACCCCTTACCAAACCATCCCGGGAGCACCATATGCCAATTTACCCATTGAGCAACAGGCCAACTACAAGCGCAAAACCACCTTTGAATTATTCAAGCGAATAGCCAAGGTTGCAGACATAGAAGATCGATTTGATGAGTATATCGAGTCGCCGGAAATATGGCATTACCGCAACAAAATGGAATACAGCTTCAGTGTTATCCGTTTTGATCTTGAAGCACAAGAAGAGCTAGATGACTTTGGGCTTGGATTCAAGCATAGAGGCACGTGGTGGGCTGTTGAGAACCTCAACAAAGATTCTGGACTGCTGGATGCCGAGGTAGAAAACAAACTTCATC
>CAZKMC010000138.1:4857-7469 GCA_964553485.1 uncultured Comamonadaceae bacterium | reverse complement strand
AGTGTTTGCGTTGAATGAAAAAGGATACTTGCTAAAACTGTAGCCAAGTTCTATCGAGTTCACTTTTTCGTTTTCAATATTGTCTACCACCTGATTGTCAAAACCAATCACATTTTGTGAGACCGGAGTACGGTTCAAATGTCCTACATTCATGAAGACATTCGACCATTCTGAAAGCAGATAATTTCCTCCGAATTTGGCGGTAAATCCAGGACGCCAAACCCACCCTGTTTCTTTGGTTGCGCCGGTAAGTTCGGTGTCTTCACTTTCGATAAAATAGTCATAACGGTTGTACCCTTGATATACACCACTCACATTGATGAATGCATTTCCAACATCTCCTTTGTATTCTGCCAATAGAAAAGCACCACCCCAGCGAATATAAACTTCATTGTGATAGTCAATAATGTCTCCTACACGTTTCATAGGATCTTCTCCTTCAGGTCTATTTGTTGGAACATAGTAGTCCGCTCCCAATAGGTCATACGCTTCGGCATAATGTTCAGCTTTGTAGGTGCGCACGTCCAATCCTCCGCTTAGATTCCAACGCTCATTGTAGTCATATCTGAATGTAGAAAGTAGCCCGTACCAATAATGATTGTTGAAAGCCTTCCTCAGCAGCCAACCGGCTTTGCGTTCTGTATCGCTGTAAAGTGGGTCAATGGAAGAAAAGGAAGTGGTATTAGCATTGTAAAAACGTTGAAAATCAATTTGTCCAAATTCGTCATGGTCACCAGATCCTAAGCTTGGAGAAAGGCTGGTTCCCCAACCTTTTCCATAGGAGGCATAAGCGATATTCGATAGAAAAAGCTTATCAGAAATGTTCCAACTATGACGCAGAGAAAAGAGTGGCTTATGATAGGAGTTTTGACGTTCGTTCAGCCTTTGGCCGTTCATATCACCCCAATGTGTATTATAGGTTAACCCTCTTTCCACTACTCCCGAAGTATCAATGAAGCTAGTTTGATTGATAAGGTTCATGAATTGGTCAACATTGCTGTAGCCATATTGAGTATTCAAGGTATCAATCATTAAATCTCGCACTCTTCTAGGTGTACCGTTATCATCATAGATGATGTTGCCATCATCATCCAAGGCAAATACATTATTACCCTGATCTGAATAGATCTCGCGGTAACCAGTGCTATACCCCATCAAAGCGTTGTATTCATCCACTGAACCGTTAAATAAAGAACGGGCATAGTCTTTATCGTGGGTTACGATTCGTTGCTGATAGCTTCTAGATGAGTATTTAGTAGGAGCTCCCATTGCGCTAACGCTCAAAAGGTGCTTTCCAAGTTCTTTTTGAAGTTTGGCATAATAGAACCATGCTTGGCTGCTGGTCTCTTCAACCCATCCTTGATCTCTTTTGTAAGACCCTGCTAAGGTAAGGCCCCAACCTTTTTCTGTACGGCCAGTGGTGTGGCCAAAAGTTGTTCTAAGCATCCCAAAAGACCCAACCTCTTGTTTGATGGACGTCTTGGCCTTGGCTTCAATACCTTGGGTGATAATATTTACTGTGCCGCCTATAGCAGGCAGGGCTAATTTTGATGCCCCCAACCCCCTCTGAACTTGCATTGTTTTGGTAACCAAATCGAGCCCAAACCAATTGTTCCAGAAGACTCGCCCATCTTCCATATCGTTCACAGGAATTCCGTCAATCATTACGGAAACATTTCGTTGTTTGAATCCTCTGATGGAAACGCTGGGACCAGAATCATCAGATCCATTTTGAGTAGCATATACTCCGGGGGTGCTGTTGAGAATCATTGGAACTGGCTGTGAGCCGAGTTCCTCTTCAATTTGAACAGGCTTGATATTGGAGAAGGCAACAGGCGTTTCGCGCTCAATGGCTACGTCAGCCACAACCTCAGCCTCACGCAAAAGGATGCTGCTGAGGCTGAGGTTAACCACAAGTGATGGTCGGTTCAATTCTACGGTCAATTCTTTGGCGTTGTATCCAACGTAACTCACTTTCAAAGTGTAAGTACCGTAGGGGAGGTCAATTGAATATTTTCCGTCGAAATCAGAAAGAATCCCTTTGTCGCCTACTAAAACAGTAGCTTGAATAAGATTTTCTTTTGTGATTTGATCTGAGACCACTCCAGAAATAGTTCCTGTTTGAGCAGCAACAGAAATACATGCGCTTAGCGCAAGAAGAACCGTGGCAATACGTAGCATTGTGTGTTGTTTCGGTAATTACTCGTTTCCTTAACGTACAACTACACGTTGTGTGAAGGTAGTTTTTCCCGTCATATAAACATTGACAAAATAAATTCCACTTTCCATACCTGCAGTAGAAATGACAGCATTTTGAGAAAGTTCTCCAAATGCCTCATTCTTAACCATTCTTCCAGTTTGGTCAAACATCTCAACACGGTTGATCAAACGAGAAGCAGTTACAGTGAAATTGTTATTCTGAACTGGGTTAGGAGAAACAGAAACTTCTACTGGTGTATTCTCTGTAAGACCAACTCCTGGATCACAGTTACATGTATGGCTTCCTAATCCGTCCCAAGTTTGGTTCGGCAAAGTATCCCACTCCAATAAAGTGTTGAATACAGAATCAGCAGTTGTAACTCCAATTGTAATATCAATTTTTCTGCGCACGG
>CAZKMC010000138.1:0-4847 GCA_964553485.1 uncultured Comamonadaceae bacterium | reverse complement strand
CAAATATGTTCCGCCATCTTCTGAAGTATATCCTGCAGCTTCATTGTCTGTCCATGCAGCTCCTGGATCTTCTCCTGGCTTACCAAAAATATCGATGATTTCAGTACCATTTTTCATAAAAACCAAAGCGTCATCTCCATTCATGTATGTTGGAGCTGGGTATGGGTTGTCCAATTGGTCAGCAAGAATCTGCATTTCTACATCTACTGCTGGAGAAATAGAACCTCCACTAATATCTACATCTTCGGTTTGTCCATTTACAACTACCCACGTTCCATAGGCAGCAATGGTGCCTTGTAGATCGATAGCGTCAGAAACAGCATTTGCACCGTTTGACCAACGTTCCAAAACATATGGTCCTAGGTCAATTGGGTTAGCAGTTGGATTGTAAATCTCAAATCCTTTGTTGTTGCCATTTCCTTCTAAGTATTCTGAAATGAACAATTCAGTGCAACCTTGTCCGATTACGAACTGTCCTAGTAATAGAAAGGTAAATAAGGGTAAAAGTGTTCTCATAATTTTGGGTTTTTAAAAATGTCTGATTTATTGGCAAAATTAGGAAACATAACCGAACACATTTGAAGAAAATGAGACCAGTTTGTTAATTCTTAAGATTGTGATGTTGACTGAAAGCTGAGGTTTTCCAAATATATCCAACTCATTTTGTTAAATTTGATTCCTTAGCTGTTTGGACTCTGTCACAAAGAGGCCCCTGAAAACTTTCGAAAAACGATAGATAACACTGACTGTATTGCTTAGATGAGGTTAGCACGGGTATTTTGTATTGCAGTATTGATGAGTTGTGCGTCGAGTTCCTTGGCGAACCATATCCTCGGCGGGAACATTTCTTATGATTGCCTTGGCGGAAATAGCTATGGCGTAACACTTTCTATCTACAAAGATTGTTTCGGCGCCACTGCAGCGCCTTCAATGGAAAACCTGTTTTTCTTTCCTTCAGGATGTGGTCTGCTTCCTTTTTCTGCCACCTCCAACCTCACAGAAGTAGTTGAAGTTTCTGATTTATGTCCTTCTGAATTGGCTAATAGTAGCTGCAACGGGGGCTTTATACCAGGTGTAGAACTTATACAGTATTATATCGAGGTCACATTAGACCCTTCCTGCGTTTGGGAAATTTCATGGTCTGCAGGTGATTGGAACTATTTCCAAAACATGGATAACAGTACCCTTCCTTCAGCCTATCTGAGGGCAACAGTAGACCCGAGTGTGGGATGTTATGACTCAGTTGAATTGAATTCAGATGTCCTCAACAGCACCCCTGTTCCTTATTCATGCACAGGTGATGCTGTTTCATACATCTTGGATGTGGACAATCCAAATGGCTATACCTTAAGCTACGGATTTACTTGTCCTTTAACAGGGGGTGGGGCTAACGCCCCGATGACAGAGCCTTGCACGGAAACAATACCCGGCATTACAATCGATCCGCTTACTGGCCAGATTGACTTTATCTCTCCTGCCGCTTTTGGAAACTATCTGGTTGGAGTTGAAATTCAGATGTTCGACGGTGTTACCTACATTGGAAGTGTCTTTGAAGACATTGCTTTTACCGTAAGATTATGTGACACCTCATCAACTGTCTTTACATTACCTGAAATCCAATGGATTAGCGCTGGAGGGAATCAGATTTCTGACACGGAAGCAGAAGTGTGTGTGGGCGATTCTCTATGTATAAATGTAGAAGCATCGAATACAAACATCTTCAGAACAATCACATTGACTTCTGATTTCGCAACACTTTTCCCAGGAGCTGATTTTATAGTGACCGGCATAAATCCAGTGAATGGAGAGCTTTGTTTGATAGCCACTGAGTCTATGATTGGATCTACAGTTGTGACAATCGACGCTGAAGACGATGCCTGTCCCGTGCAATCCACTGATCAAATTCAAATCACCATCACGGTCTTACCTAGCCTTTCAGTTGATGTTCTTGATACATTAATATGCCTTGGTGAATTAGTGCCCATTAATGCCACAGGAGATTCGGATTTTCAATGGAATGTGGTGACCGGTGACCCTGATCCAGGTATTGTTGGGAACGGAGGGAGCCAAACCCTTGACCCTTTGGTCGACACCCAAATAGAAATCATTGCCAACAATGCTACAGCTACTTGTAATTTCAGAGACACACTGAACATAGCAGTTTCATTAAGTGCATTGAACGTAGCCATCAGTGATGAAACATGCAACGGCAACGACGGCGAAATTGATTTGACTGTGGTTGGTGGAAGTGGGGATTATTCTTTCAATTGGCCCGCGGTCCCAGCAGCCACAGAAGACGTCACCGGTCTTATTGGAGGCACATATTCTGTTGAGGTCACTGATAACCTTGTTCCCGGAGGTTGCACACGCGACACCCTAATTACTGTAGGAACGGTTCCGCCACCTTCCGGTTCAATTAGTGGCGACCTAACAATTTGTGAAGGGGAATGCGCAGAGATTACGTTTACTACCTCAGGCACAGGACCTTTTACAGCCCAACTGTTTAATCAAACAACTTCTTCTTTAGAAGGTGTTCCAGCAGTTAATGACTTAGACACATACGAAGTTTGCCCCGCTACAACGACTACGTATACTTTACAATCTCTTACAGATAGTAATGTGCCTTCATGCACCTCCACAACACCATCCTCAGTCACCATCACTGTCCGACCGTACGTCAATGCTTCTTTTGATGTGCCAGCAAATATTTGTGTAGGAGAGAACATTGACCTTGTTCTTTCAATTGATCAAGCTGGGAGCTATGATGTTGTTTATGACCCATCTGGTGTGCCTGCATCACCCTTAGCTGGAGTTGCAGACGGACAATTAATCAATGTGTCTCCTGTGGTATCAACAGATTATTCTGTAACAAGTGTACAGTATCAAGACGCACCTTTCTGTACAAACACCGCAGTAGTTACAACAACTTTAAATGTCGACCTATTACCTACGGCTGAGTTTGCGGGAGATATAACAATTTGTGCGGGTGAAGCATCAATTCTCCATTTGTCCCTTACTGGCACTGGCCCATGGGAAATTTATCATGATTATGCGGCTGAACCAAGCCCAATCTTAACTGCGTTCAACGAGTTTGATTGGCTATTGACCTCACCAGGTGTAACCACCACGATCACTTTAAGTTCTGTGGTTGACTTAGGTACAAATTGCTCTCAACTTTTGACTGAAACAGCAACTATAACAGTCAATCCACTACCCACTGGAACATTGACTCCAGATGCTACCATTTGCAACGGAGATGATCAGGTGCTGACTTTCAATTTGAATACAGATGGCCCATTTGATATTCAATATACCGATGATGGCACTCCTGTCTCTGAAATTGGCGTTGCTGACGGATTTCAAATAATCGCGAGTCCAAATGCAAATGCACAATATTGCCTGTTTGCGATTACAGATGCCAATGGTTGTGAAGCAACAGCAGTTGCGGATTGTGCGGACATCATTGTCAATGACATTCCCACTTTGGACATTACGGGCACCACTCTTATTTGTGAAGGGGACTGCTTCGATGTGCCGTTCAACAACTTTACTGGAAATGGCCCATTTGAGATTCAATATGAAATTACCGCTGTAGATGATGGCGCCTCAATTGGCGGTGTCCAAACTGCCTCTGGCCTTATCAATGGAGATTTTATTAATGTTTGTCCAGATGAGAGTGTAGAAGTAACAATTCTGAGCGTTTCAGACAGCAATGCTCCAACTTGCTCCAACACTACAAGTTCTGTTTTTACAATCACCGTCAACACTTATTCCGTGGTGAATATGGCCATGGATTCTACAATTTGTGCAGGAGATTGCGGGAGTCTACTTTTTGATTTTCAGAACGCAATTGGCCCCGTAAATATCACCTATGACGCAACAACCTTAAACGGCTTAGACTTGGTTGCCGATATGATAGACAGTGTTTATACTGCAACAGAATGTCCGGCTGTAACAACTACCTACACATTGACGTTATTCACCGATGACGGGAATATTTGTACCCAGATAGGCACTAATTCAGTAACTCTGACAGTTGCACCCCTGCCAGATTTGACATTGGATGCAGACATTGCTATTTGCCCTGGAGAATCAACAGACCTTATTTTCAATGTGAATTCAGGCACAGGACCATTTGATGTGACAGTAAACGTAGATGATGGCACGCTAAACTTTGACGATGACTTAACGGGTGTAGTGGACGGAGATTTATATGGGGTGACTCCAAGCGAGTCCACCACATACACGATTACTTCCATTATTGATCAAGGAGCTCCTACCGGATGCACGGTAACGCCAAATTCAATTACGACGGTCACAATAAATGAATTATTGCAGATTTCGAATGTGGATACTCTTTGCGTCAACATGGCGGATTCATTTCAATATGTATTTGAAATAACGGGAGGAGACCCTGCTACCTATATAGTTGATATTCCTGGCGTATTGGATGATGGAACTGGGACTTGGGTGTTTACTAGTGACCCTTTGGACCCCGCTACTGGAACTGTTTTCACAGTCACTGACGGAGAGGGCTGTGGACCTGCTATGTCAACAATAGACCCTTTTGTTTGTCCCGTTCTCACGTATTCCGGTACGGTTGATTTAGAGCCACTAATAGTGTGTGAAGATGCAGTCCTGACTATTGTTCCAAATGGAAACGAAATTTTGGATGATGACGATGTTTTATCTTTTGTTATCCATGACAATCCTGCGAGTACCCTTGGGATTGTCTATTATGTCAACAACATCCCCACTTGGGATGTAACCACCGACTTGGACCTCCCAGGGACACTTTCTTATGGTGTTACTTACTATGTGTCTGCTGTGGCGGGAGATGATGATGG
>CAZKMC010000137.1:6646-7618 GCA_964553485.1 uncultured Comamonadaceae bacterium | reverse complement strand
TGATAGTCCGCACCGTTTGAGGTATGTGTATCAATCATCATGTGCGGGTTGTAAGCATTGAAGGTTTGGTTGAACCATTTGGCATTCTGACTATCACATTTGACAAAATCCCTATTCAAATCCAGATTCCTTGCATTCCCTCTGAAACCGTAATTCTCTGGTCCATTTTGATTTGCTCGGGAACAACAACCTCTGTTTAATGATCCTCCTACGTTATAGATAGGGACTATCACAAGTGTTGCATGATCAAGCAAGGCAGCGTACTTTTTACTGCCAGATAGTATATTCTTTGCTAGTTTAACCGATGCGTCAACCCCACAAGGCTCACCGGGATGAATTCCATTGTTTATCCAAATAACAATTTTGTCTTTGTCAATTTCAGAAGGTGATTTTGCACCATTCTTATCCAATAACAATATGTGCATTGGTGTGCCTGCATCTGATTTACCTGATGATAATAGGGTAGCTTGCGGATGCTTGTTTGCCAAATTTTCATACGTTTTTATGGCTTCTTCATAAGTTAAAGTTGCGTTACCCTGAAACGGTTTTTCATTTTGTGCGTATACAGAATCAACTGAAAAGCAGATAATTACCAGAACAAACGTCGAAACAAAATGACGAAATAGGTTAAAGTTGGTCATACGTTTTGAGGTTTTTTTGGTTTTAATGTGATTCACAATTGAAATGTATTTTTTTTTAAAATTAGGAACTTTGAGCTTCAAAGCCTGTTAAATTAGCGACACCCATGTTTCCAATTCAACCCGATAAGAACTCCCCAGCTAAAGGTAAGATATTGCTTGCCGAGCCGTTTTTGAACGATCCTTATTTTCGACGTACTGTAGTTCTACTATGTGAACACAATGAAGAGGGTTCATTTGGTTTCGTACTCAACAATTACATCGACGTGGATTTAGATTCCGTAATGGAAGAACTTCCAAATATCGAGTCAAGAATTTCCATAGGTGGGCCAGT
>CAZKMC010000137.1:6195-6636 GCA_964553485.1 uncultured Comamonadaceae bacterium | reverse complement strand
CTACATACACACTTTAGGGGACAAAGTACCAGATAGTGTGCCTGTTGTCAATGGAATTTACATGGGCGGGAACTTTGAGCGGTTAAAAGAACTTTTAAAAGAAGGTGAAATTGACAAGAATCAAATTCGCTTTTTTGTGGGTTATTCCGGTTGGTCTCCAAATCAATTGGAAGATGAATTGAAAATGAAATCTTGGTTTGTTACTGATGCTGAGCCAAATCTGCTTATGGATACTGCCACTGATGAGTTGTGGAAGAAGTCACTCTCTTCATTAGGTAAGCGTTTCGAGATTATTGCGAACATGCCAGAAGACCCTTCAATGAATTAAGCACCCTTTTTCATTGATTCTATATCTCTATGATATAGGATCATGGCCTTTGGCTGGGATTCAATATAACAACCCATAGACTTCTTCGGGCGGAGCCCAAAAAACATCAATAC
>CAZKMC010000137.1:0-6185 GCA_964553485.1 uncultured Comamonadaceae bacterium | reverse complement strand
ATCAATACTCAAGACTGACTTGGTATCCTGAATGACTTCGGATATTGATCACCCTTCCTTTGTCGAACATCAAGTACTGCCCTTTTATACCAGTAAGTTTTCCTTCGATCACAGCCACTTTATCCAGTTTTAGACTGTTCAGCTTTTCCGGATATTCCAGCACAGGATAATGGATTTCTGTAAGGTCATCATTGTCTGAAATGAAGTCATAATAAGACTCTGGCAATAATTCAAGTGCTTCATCTTTGGCGTCAAGCAGATTTCTTTCATCAGTGATTATGCCTTTGAGCATATTTCGCCAATTGGTCTTGTCTGACATGTGGTTTTTCAATTCAACTTCTATCAGTCCGGCCAACTGTCTATAGGGCGTTTCAGCTAGAAAAATTGCTTCTGTAGCACCTTGGTCTATCCAACGTGAAGGCACATTAGTTGATCTTGTTACGCCCACCTTAATTCCGCCAGTTTTACTCAAATAGACGATGTGTGGTTGGTTGTGATGTGCTTCTTCCCATTCTTTATCTCGGAGCGCAATCCCTTCGTGAATGCGGCTAAGTTCCGGGCGAATGATACTCTCTACCGCATTGGGAGAAGAAATGAATGCCTTGTAACTCATGCCCTCCCCAAAGGTCTTTTTGATTTTATCTCCTGTGACCACACAGTTGATTTGATTGTTGAATTCAAGTTTGATATTTGTTCCCACTAAATCATTTAATGGCACTTCTTCCTTTGGTTCTAACACATCAAACAGGCGCATAAAATACTGAGCTTCACCTTGTTGAAGATCCGCTCGCATTTTTCTAAGGTTTCCTTGAAAATTCATCTTGCTAAACTAGGATACAAGTTTGATTTCTTCGTGACAAAAAACAAATGTTTGTGACTGACCTTTGTAAATATGGACGGCTTAAGAAAGAACATCAATAATGCTTTGGAACAAAGCATTACATACGAGGAGTATTTGACTTTGATGCAGCAATATGCATTAGACGGAAAAACCAGTGGGACGGATCAAAGACAGAACTTAATTGATTTTACAAAGCTGAATGCTTTTCGAATGCAGCGTCTAGATAAGACCACTGCAATACAGACTGAAATATTGAAAGATGTAATGAGCGTGAAAAACGCTCAGACGTGGTTAGTTCTCACTGAGACTTGGTGTGGAGATGCAGCGCAAAATCTGCCCATTTTAAATAAGTTGAGTCTTGCAAATGACAGGATTGATTTGCGGTTGGTTTTTCGAGATGAGCACCCGGAGCTTATGTCGCAATTCCTCACAAATGGTGGAAAATCTATTCCAAAGTTAATATCTCTGGACAAGGAGCATAACGTCCTTTTCACTTGGGGGCCAAGACCGGTTCCAGCCCAAGAAATGGTCATGGATTTTAAGAATGGCATACAAGGAAGTAAGACTTATTCGGATATCTCTATGGAGATACAAAAGTGGTATGTATCAGATAAATCAAAAACTTTACAAGCCGAGATGTGGCAGCATTTAAAAGCCAGTTGTTCGAAAGTAGCGACTGTAAAATAGCTACTCGCCCAAAATTCTATTAACTTAGACAAACCTTTAATAAATCTTTAACTCTTAACAATTATTGATTATGAATAAACAATTACTCTTATTGGCCTCTGTTTTTATTTCAGGAGGACTCTTTGCTCAGACTGTAATATTCGAAGACGATTTTGAATCGTATACAGCAGGTATGGGAGTTGCGGAGCAATCTGACACATGGACAACTTGGACTGGTGCAGCAGGCGAAGACGCAGATATCTCAACTGACTTTGCCAATTCTGGAAGTAATTCTTTCAAAATTGAAAGTGGTAGCAACGATGTAATATTGCCAGTTGGTCCTTTTACTTCTGGAAAGTATGATGTAAAGTTCATGATGTATATGCCACAAGGAAATGGCGGTTACTTTAACGCTCTTCACGCATGGGAAGAAGACAATACAGCTTACGAATGGGCCGTAGATGTATTCTTTAGTTCAACGGGCGCTATCACTTGGACAGCAGAAGGCGCTGCAGGTGGTGGTGCTTCATTTGATCCAGCTACTTGGTTTGAAGTTCAAGTAACAGCCGACATGGATTCTGATGTTGGAACATTGTATATCAATGGAGAATCAGTTGCCTCATGGCAATGGTCTATCAACAATGGTAGCGGTGCAGCGGGAATGAATCAACTCCGTGCGTTTGACTTTTATGGCACTGTACCTGCTGGTTCAGGACCAGTAACCTATTATATTGATGACGTTCAGGTAATAGAGACTACTACAGTAGCGGTAGCCGAAGCTTCTAAAAATGTAGCTGGCTTCTACCCTAACCCTGCTAATTCAGAATTGACTATCCGGTATGATTTTGATCAGCCTACTTCAATTACCATCTTTAATTTGAGCGGACAAAAAGTGGTTGATTTCACTGCTAGGTCTCAAGCTGGAAATCGTGTGGTAGATACTTCAGTTTTACCTGCGGGCATCTACTTTGTTGAAGTTCGTAACTCTGAACTAAGACGTACTGAAAAACTTGTGATTCAACACTAAACTGAATTGCAAAAAAAATCTTAAAACCGGGCATTGTCCCGGTTTTTTTGTGACCTATATTTCATTTTCCCGTCTAATAAGTACAACAACATTGACACAATGAAATACTTATTAATTGCGCTTGCCCTGTCTGTTCCCTTTATTGGTTATAATCAAATTTCTGTGCCTCCTGAAGTTACAGAAACTACTACTACACTTAGTGCAGAAGCAAGGATACAAATGCAACAACGTCTGAATGTACTAGACAAGGAATTATCAAAATTGGACAAGTCGTTTCAAAAGGAATCGAAACACACCAACTCTAATGAAGAGAATATACGTGAGGCTCAAAGAGACATGACCATCAATGAACAAGCCCAGGCTGACCGTGTAAAGCAACTTGCCAAGGTGAAGTCTGAAATAAATGGTCTTGACTTAAACGCACTTGAGACCAAGATTAATCGCTTGGAAAATAATCGCAAAAAGCTTGAGAATTCAAATTCAAGAGCTGAAAAGAGTATTGTGAAAAAGAAGGCACAAATTGAGCGCTTGTTGACTGAGGTTTCAAATCTTGAAAGTGGCATTACCAAGAACAACCAACAAATCAAGGATCACAGCCGCGACATTCAACAAACTAACGAGGTGATCACAAAGAATGGCCTTGTTGAAAAGCAAGCCAGAGCAGAAAGTCTGGAAAAAGAGATCAACGACTTAAAAAACAAGCACGAAAGAATTGACCGAAAAATTCTAAAGTCTCAAGACGCTATCGAAGTTTCAAATCAACGCATTCTGACAAGTGAATCACAAAGTGAGTTGATTAAGGAAGAGCGGCTAAACTTAGAGAATCTGCTTGGAACCGGCGGCAATGTTATAAATTAATTAAAAGCGCATTTCTGAGCGCTTTTTTTATGCAATTACTTTTCGCTTTTGTTCAGGATTACCAAAGCAGCTATCACGCCAGGCACCCATCCTGCCAAGGTCAATAGCAAGACAATAATTACAGAGCCACAGCCTTTATCAAAAACAGCTAGTGGAGGGAATATAACAGAAAGTATTACTCGCCAAATACTCATATTTCGTTTTTGTTTTCAATTTGAGAATTTTCATCAAAGAATGAAATGGTCCGGGTCACAACGTTTGCTAATGCTTCTGGTAAACTGTCAGAAGAATAAGGATGAGCAGAGCCAAAGGTATGTCCGCCAACATCAAATAAAACGAGTTCAGAATTAACAATCCATTTGTGTAAACGCATGGACTCACTCACGTGAACTGCCTGGTCATCCATTGCATGGCAGATAATTCCTTTCATTTCAAGTTGTTTTACTTTGTCTCGAATGTACAGTCGACTTTTGTTTTGAATAAAATCTTCAAAAAACAAAAAGTAATGTGGTAGCTGTTGCTTGGTGCGTGCGTTTTCGACAAAAAACACACCTTCTTTTTTCCAGGTATCAAAAGCATGGCCTAGAGGAAACCTCACTTCAAAATCACTTACAGATGCCCAAGCAGCGAACCCTTTAATGCTTTTTTGATTCTCACAACTAGAAAGCAAGGCGACACCTCCTCCCCGACTATGTCCGATTACAAAAATGAGAGGGTTTCTTCTGCACTTAGGAAGTACGTCATTGTTTTCAACCCATGATATCATTCTGTTTAGGTCGTCTACTTCCGTGGAGTATGTATTATGTCCGAAAGCATCCAAATCGACAAACTCCTGAGGATGTTCTGGAGTTGTGCCTGCATGAGAAAAATTGAATTTGATAAAACAGTATCCAGCATTAGCAAAATGATCAGCCACTAAATTCCAAGCTCCCCAATCTTTGAATCCTTTATAACCATGACAAAATAACACATAGCCTTTGACCTCTGAATCGCGCGTCCATCGAGAGTCAAGTAGAATGGGCTTATTGTGGCACCCTTCAATATGATGATGAGTGATCTTCATGAGAGGGTTAGGATCAAATTATTTTAAAAGTACAACTGTCTAATTAAACGTGCATTTTTTCCCAAGCCTTCCACCATGTCAATGGGTTGGGATATTTAAAATCATAATTCAGTGTAGAAATCAAAGCTTGAATGTTGACGATTCTGTCAGACCCTGAACTTTTATCCCATAGAGGTTCATCAACGCCATAGCTTTTTGCAGCAGTATTGTAAAAATCTTTCCGTTTAGGGTGTTCAGGAGTGCACACATTCAATGTGGCACCAAATTTCTTTTGGTCAATCACCTTTTGTACTATGCCTATCACATCCGTTCTGTGAATCATGTTCACAGGAGAGTCCGGATTTTTCATTATTCCAGAACCACGAAGAAATTTTGCAGGATGCCTCTCTCCTCCAACTAAACCAGCTAGTCTTAAAACTGTGGTTCTAAATTCTTTTCGTTGAACAAATGCATTTTCAAGGTCCAACATGATCACACCAGAATGTAAAGAAGGAATCCGTTTAGCATCTTCTTCTTTCATCGTTCCACCTTCCTGGGGATATACTGATGTACTTGAAATCAAGACTACTTCTTTCACATTGCTTTTGGCAAGTTTGCTTGCTATTCCCTGATGAACCAGAAGGGGCCAATCTCCGATACCCTCTCTGGAGGATGGGGGCACAGTTACTATCATTATATCACAATCAAGAAAGCGGTCAAGATGCTCGCCCTCCAAGGACGGTCCTGCAAAAACTTGAAATGGGATGATTCCTTGGATTGCAAGTTCAGCCTTCTTTGGGTTTCTGGTTGTAGATCCCTTTACAGTAAACCCATTCCGAGCTAATTGAGCTCCCAGTTCCAAACCAAGCCATCCACATCCCAGTATGCTAATTTTTGTTGTTGGCATCTTTTCTTCAATTGTTTATGGCAAGTTCGACCATCAATGGGGTATTTAATAAATGTTAATCCTAATTTTGGGAACAACTTTTGTTTGATAACTGCTGTCAAGTAAATAACCAACCCAAGATCAAAAGGTGAAAAACATTACTATGCTAAATTTTTTATTGGCCCTAACACTAGGAGTTATCTCCTTCAACACATTTGCACAGGACAATCATAAAATTAGAGTTCGAGTAGAAGGAATCTCAGACACCACTGTTTACTTAGCCAATTACTACGGTAACAAGTTATATTACAATGATACAACCCGGGCAGATTCAAAAGGATATTTTGAATTTGATGGCAAGTCTTTCGAAGAAGGAGGTAAATACGCCATTGTGGTTCCAGGCCCGAAATACTTTGATTTTTTGGTTACCGATGAGCCTATTTATATTGAAACCAAAGCAAGCGACCTTGTTGGAAGCCTCAAGGTGATCGAAAGCAAGGAAAACAAATTCTTCTTTGAATATCTCAATTATCTCGCCGGCAAGCGCACTGAGCGCGATCCCTTTGACGCTCAATTGGCTGACTCCACACTTTCGGAGAATAAAAAAGACGCGATCAAAGAAAAACTCCACGTTCTGAACGAAGAGGTTGTGGCTTATCAGAAACAAATCGTGGCTGAGAACCCGGACATGCTTGCCGCCAAGTTGATCCAAATGACATTTGAACCGGAACTTCCTGCCGTTCCTGATAGTGTTGAAACCAAAGATCTCTGGAGATATTATCAATACCGAGCTCATTATTGGGACAGAGTGGATTTAGACGACCCCCGACTAGTGCGTGATCAGATGTTTCATAAGCTTCTTGAA
>CAZKMC010000136.1:0-7737 GCA_964553485.1 uncultured Comamonadaceae bacterium | reverse complement strand
TGATGAAGGGATTTGAAAATTTTGAGGACTACCTAATTACAGAAGGTTGTCGATCTTGTCAGTCAATACGTTCTTTGGAACTGCTCCAACCGATTTGTCTACCAATTCTCCATTCTTCAAGAAAATGATAGTTGGGATGTTGCGGATGCCGAATTTAGCTGAGATGTCTGGATTGTGATCTACGTTCACTTTCCCTACAATTGCTTTTCCGTCATATTCCAAAGATATTTCTTCTACGATGGGTCCAACCATACGGCATGGTCCACACCATTCCGCCCAAAAGTCTACCATCACCGGCTTATCTGAGTTCAAAGCCAGCTCGTCGAAGTTCCCATCATTGAATTCTAAAGCCATAATTTTTTATTTCTGAGGTTGTTGAATTATTTCAAATTTACTCTTCTTCAAGTTGTACGCAAACAATTTGCCATTCAATTATTCCTGTCAGATTGACGTTCTATCCTGCCAATCTTAGACTATTTGTCCAGAATCTGGTAGTCCAACACATGTATCTGTTCTAACTCCCGAATGAAGTCATTGTTCAAATCTACACGCGCAGTTCTTGAAGGCATGCTCACTGCTACTTCCAAGTCCCTGATCTCCAAAGACAAGCCACACTTGCCTGGATACTTTTCCGTAAGCGCTCCCAATTCATCCACTACACGCTCATCTAAGTCCAAAAGGTTGACCGTAAGTTTGAGTCGCTTTGCTAGTTTTTCACGGACTTCCGCCAGCAACTCAATTTGATGAATCTTGAACTCCAACTCGCCGTCCTTAGAAAATTTTCGCTCCTGGATTCTTCCCTGCACAAATACGAACCAGCCGTCTTCTAGATAGGATTTGAACTTCACATAATCTTCTCCAAACAAGAAGAAACGCTCTGAATGGTCGTAGTCTTCCAGCACAAAATCGCCAAAAGGCCTACCGTTCTTGGTCATTCGATGACTCACGCTTCCGAGCATGCCGCCAAATGAAAACTCCCTTCCCGGATGCTTGTCCAGCTCCTGCAATACTTTCAATCCACGCGGATAGCACAAATGCTTCATTTCCACACGGTAATCGTCCAGTGGATGTCCCGAAATATAAATTCCTACCACTTCTTTCTCGCGGGAAAGCTTGTCCATCACGTTCCACTCTACTGCTTCCGGTACATTTGGTTCTGGTAGATCTACTTCTGCAGATCCGCCAAACAAACTCACCTGAGACGAATTGGCTCCGTCCTGATGTGCATTTCCATAGCGCACTGCATTTTCTACCAGTGTCCGACCTTTTTCATCTACCGCGAAATACTGCGAACGATTCAAGCCGAAACTATCAAATCCACCTCCCAATGCGAGGCTTTCAAAAACTCGTTTGTTGCAGTCTTTTAAGTTGACTCTTCTTGAAAAATCAAAGATGCTCTTGTAAGATCCTTCTCCCCGGTTCTCTACAATACTTTGTACAGCGCCCTCTCCTACTCCACGCATGGCGCCCAGTCCAAAGCGGATGGCTCCTTCATCATTCACACGGAACTTGTATGCAGATTCATCTACATCAGGACCTAGAACTGGAATGCCCATTCTCCTACATTCCTCCATAAAGAAGGTCACCTGCTTGATGTCGTTCATGTTGTTGGACAGCACGGACGCCATATACTCAGCCGGATAATTTGCCTTGAGATAAGCCGTCTGATACGCTATCCACGCATAACAAGTAGAGTGAGATTTATTGAAAGCGTAACTCGCAAATGCCTCCCAATCCTTCCAAATTTTCTCAAGTGTTTTGCGGTCATGGCCACGTTCTCCACCCTGGTCCAGGAACTTGGGTTTCATCTTCGCCAGAAGGTCTAACTTCTTCTTACCCATCGCTTTACGCAGGGTATCCGCTTCACCTTTTGTAAATCCGGCCAGCTTCTGAGAGAGCAACATTACTTGCTCCTGATAGACCGTAATACCATAAGTCTCCGCCAAATATTCTTCGCACGCATCCAAGTCATAACTGATAGCCTCCAGCCCATGTTTCCTGCGCACAAATGACGGAATGTATTCCAACGGTCCAGGCCTGTACAGCGCGTTCATCGCAATCAAATCGGCAAAAACCGTAGGCTTCAGATCCTTCAAATACTTCTGCATTCCGGCAGATTCATATTGAAAGATCCCCACCGTTTCGCCCTTTTGGAATAGCTCGTAAGTTTTCTCATCGTCCAGCGGAAACGTGTCAGGATCCAGGTCAATTCCGTACTTCTCCTTAACGTTTGCTACGGCATATTTGATAAGGGTTAGGGTTTTCAACCCGAGGAAGTCCATTTTCAGCAACCCAGCTTCTTCCGCTACTGCGTTGTCAAACTGTGTACAATACATCTCTGAATCCTTCGCAATGGCGATGGGGACGTAATTGGTAATATCGTCTGGCGTAATGATTACTCCGCAAGCGTGGATTCCCGTGTTACGCACACTTCCTTCCAATACTCTTGCGGTGTTCAATGTCTTCGCTTCGAGATCTGTACCTCTTGCTATCTGTAACAGCTGCTTGGCCTTGTCTAGGTCTTCAGCGCTGTTTTTGAATTTCTCTTTCAGTTCCTTTTCAGAGTAGGCAAAAAGCTTGGCCAGACTGATATCGGGAATCAATTTGGCCAAACGGTCTGCATCTCCCAACGGCAATTCCATCACTCTTGCTGTGTCTCGCACTGAGGACTTGGCCGCCATTGAACCGTAGGTGATGATCTGCGCCACTTGGTTGCTGCCGTATTTGTCGATCACATAATCAATGACTTTTTGTCGGCCCTCATCGTCAAAGTCAATATCGATATCGGGCATGGACACCCTGTCTGGATTTAGGAAACGCTCAAAAAGTAGATCGTATTCGATCGGATCTATATTGGTAATTCCAGTACAATAAGCCACTGCGGAACCTGCGGCCGACCCACGACCCGGGCCTACAGAAACGTCCCTTCTTCGCGCTTCAGCGCAAAAATCCTGAACGATCAAAAAGTAACCGGGATAGCCAGTTTTCTCTACTGTTTCCAATTCGAAATCGAGACGCTCCCTAATTTCATCTGTGAGATCCGGGTAGCGCTTTTTGGCGCCCTCGTATGTAAGGTGACGGAGGTAGTTGTTTTCTCCACGGCAGCCACCATCCCCCTCATCCTGTGGATCCATGAACTCTTCAGGGATGTCAAATTTTGGAAGGAGAACGTCTCTCTCAAGCACGTATGTTTCCACCTGATCCACAATCTCTTGGATGGTGGTGAATGCCTCTGGCAGGTCTGCAAAAAGCTCCTTCATTTCCTGAGGAGTTTTCACATAAAATTCGTTGTTAGGGAATCCATAGCGGAATTCTCTTCCTCTCTTGCCGATATACTTTTTCGGCTTGCTCACATTCTCCGCATCCTTCACACACAACAAAATGTCATGGGCTTCTGCCTGACTTTGTCTGGTGTAATACGTGTTGTTTGCGGCTATGTATTTAACGTCGTATTTCGCACAAAGCTCAAGCAGTTTTGCATTGACGAGGTCTTCTTCATGCAAACCATGCCGGTTCAATTCCGCGTAAAAGTCAGTCCCGAAATTTTCTTTCCACCACACAAAAGCCTCTTCCGCCTGGGTTTCTCCTACGTTCAAAAGGAGTCCCGGAACCTCTCCCCAGAGTCCGCCAGTAAGCACGATCAGCCCTTCTTTGTGTTCCAGTAGCAATGTTTTGTCAATCCGCGGCACATAATAGAATCCTTCCACATACGCCTTAGAAGCTAGCTTAGCGAGGTTGTGGTAGCCAACTTTGTTCTTGGCGAGGATGACCGTTTGAAAACCATCATCCTTCACGGACTTGTCCATTCTATGGCGACACAAGTTGAATTCACATCCAACGATAGGTTTTATATCTGCCCGGAGTGCCTCGCGCACAAAGGTGAAGGCGTGCATCATGTTTCCATGATCTGAAATAGCGATTGCCGGCATTTGATTGTCCACAGCCGCTTTCACCAAGCCTTTGATCTCAGAAGTAGATTGGAGGATGGAGAACTGCGAATGACAGTGCAGGTGAGTGAATGTGAAGTCTTCCAATGCGCTGACATCTCCGTCTGCTTGAGGAATCTCCGGAACTACCTCGGTGGGCAAATCCGGTGTTTCAAAGTTTGCTTTCGCCAATTTCGGAGCCTCGTACTTGACTTGGGCAGCAGCAGCCATTCCTTCTGGCTTGATCACTGCATGTTCTACCAATCCAAAGAAACAACGTGCAGTGGCGTCTACGTCATACGCCGCATCGTGCGCATCTCCAAAAGGTTTCCCGAAAAGCTTCTGATGTAGTTCCGTCAGCGTAGGCCATTTGTACTTTCCTTTTCCTCCGGGAAGTGCACAAAATTCGATCGACTCGTTTTTAGTGTCGATATTTTTGATAGCCGTAAGCGGCGCGTATGGTTGTCCCAAACGGTGCATTTCCGCCCCAACGATGTTGATATCAAATTCGATGTTGTGTCCCACCACGTGTGTTGCTCGGGCCAGGTCCGCAGAGAAATTGGCGAGTGTTTCTTCCAGCGAAATACCATCTTGTAATGCTCTTTCTGTGGTGATCCCGTGAATTTTAGAAGCGTTGTAAGGAATGGTGAAACCCTCTGGAGTCACAATGTGGTTTCCGGCGTTGATCAACTTTCCATTTCCATCATGCAGCTGCCAGGCCAACTGCACCAGTCTCGGCCAGTTGTCGCTGTCTGTCAACGGTGCTTTCCAGTCGCGAGGTAAACCCGTTGTTTCGGTATCAAAAATGAGGAACATGAAGATAGGAATTGGACTTTCGAAGTTAAGGCTTCTTGTGAGGTCTTCGGGACTGGATTTTGAACAATACGATCATTTTATCCACGAAATGAGGCAATTGAATTTGTGCAATAGACTGAACTTGGTGATGAACAATTCTTCATGATATTGGTTTTTATGCTTGTAGTTCTAGAAGCCGAAAACACATGGTTTCCCAAAACTTTAGCTCATGACGATCAACGGACACAGCATTGCAATAAATAAAGAAGAAGTAGATCAGGCAGGTGATGCGCACATTGGCACATCATTAGAAACTCCTATGCGTAAGGATGCCTTTGAATTGGACGACGACACTAAGATCGAGCAGATCGAAGAGAAGTTTGCAGAGATCATGGACATCTTGGGTCTTGATCTCACGGACGACAGTCTGAGCGGTACACCTCACCGTGTTGCCAAGATGTATGTCAAGGAGATCTTTGCCGGATTGAATCCGGATGCGAGACCCGTGATGCGGACATTCGACAACAAATATGAGTATAATCAAATGTTGGTTGAGAAGAATATCCGTCTGAACTCAACTTGCGAGCACCACTTCCTGCCCATTTATGGCAAAGCGCACATCGCATACATTTCAAGTGGACGAGTGATAGGGCTGAGCAAATTGAATCGAATTGTGGATTTCTATGCCAAGCGCCCGCAAGTGCAAGAGCGACTCACCCGTCAAATTTCAGAGGACCTTAAGAAAGCTCTAAATACTGAAGATGTAGCTGTGGTGATCGATGCCAAGCATATGTGCGTGAGTAGCAGAGGAATTCAAGACGAAGGATCTTCAACGGTGACTTGCGAGTTCAGCGGGAAATTCAAAGAAGAAAAACTACGTCAGGATTTCTGGAGAGCAGTGCAAAGTTAGACCTCCCTCATGTTCCACTCTCGGAAGAACTGTTCCAAGTAGGTTTCCATGAATGTATGTCGCTGAGCGGCGAGCTTCTTCCCCGTTTCCGTTTGCATTCTGTCTTTCAGCAGAAGTAACTTCTCATAAAAGTGAGCGATTGTTCCGCTTTTATCCAATCTGTAACTTTCAAAATCTCCGTGCATTGTTGGTTCGATTGCCGGGTCGTAGAGTAAACGATCATGAGCACCTCCAAAAGCGAAAGCTCTTGCAACCCCTATAGCACCAATGGCATCTAATCTGTCGGCATCCTGCACGCATGCAGATTCTGCACTACTCACTGGAGTATCTACCTGGGCACCTTTGAATGACACCTCGTCAATGATAGTAACAATGGCTTTGATCTCTTTGGGCCCAAGCTCTAATTTCTGAAGCCATGCATTAGCTTGTTTAGGTCCTTCATTCAGATCACCGTTGTGAAATTTGTGATCAGCAATGTCGTGCAAGAGCGCGGCCATCTCAACCTGCAACACATTGGCACCTTCTTTTTGAGCAATGAACACCGCATTTTTTCTGACTCTATCTATATGGAACCAGTCGTGCCCGGTACCTTCGCCAAAAAAGCGATCTTTGATAAAGTCTTCTGTTTTGGTGATCCAATCGATGTGCTTTGTTACTTTCATGTGTCAAAGATAATAAGGTGGAAGGTGGAAGGTGGAATGAAGAAAGAGGAATGAAGAAAGAGGAATAAGGAAAAGAGGAAAGAGGAATGGTTTAAAGCTGAAAGTCCAAAGTTGAAGGCCAATCCCAGTTCCAAAACGCAATGTCACCCTGAGTGTTCCGCTTTGCAAAAGTATCAAAGTTTAAGGGTCAGGATTTCGCGGAATGTGTCAAAGGGTCAGGTTCCAGGTTTAAGGCTTAATTTTTTAGCAACCTTGAACGTGATCACCCGGTTACCCATAAACATTTACCCATAACTCATATTAAGCCCTTCGATACAATTCCGGTATAGAAAAAGTTTGTTCCAGAAGTGACTTTCAGACCGGAACTACTCAGAGTGACAGCAGTTGAAAGAACTGGGATTGGCCTTCAACTTTAAACCTTAAACATTAAACGTGTTCCGATTCGTTTGGAATTAAAAAAGTATTATCTTTGCACCCCTCAAATGAGGTAATAGATTATTAATTAACGGGGTTTCGGACCCTTCTAAAACAATTAATTATGCCAGTAAAAATCCGTCTCCAACGTCACGGTAAAAAAGGCAAGCCCTTCTTTCACATCATTGCAGCAGACGCCCGCACCAAGCGTGACGGTCGTTACATCGAGAAATTCGGTAGCTACAATCCAAACACCAATCCAGCAACAATTGAACTAGACGGCGATCGCGCTTTGTACTGGTTGCAAAACGGTGCTGTTCCTAGTGATACTGCAAAAGCAATTATGTCTTATCGTGGAGTTATCTATCGCAACCACCTTCTTAAAGGAGTAGCGAAAGGTGCTTTTGATATGGCTGAAGCAGATAAGCGCTTTGACAATTGGATGGCTGAGAAAGAAGCTAAAGTTCAAGCTAAACGCAACAAGCTTAGTGCAGCTGAAGAGCAGCAATTAGTGGATACATTCAAGCGTGAGCGTGAAATCCAAGAGACACGTGCTAAGGAAATTGCAGCAGCAAACTCACCAATGGTTGAGGAAGTAGCTAAAGCAGCTCCAGAAGCGGCAGCTGAAACAACTGAAGAAGTTGCCACTGAAGCAGTAGAAGCCACGGCTGAATTAGTTGAAGAAGCTACTGAAAAAGTTGCTGAAGTTGCTGAAGAAGTAGCAGAAAAGACAGAAGAAGTTGTTGCTGAAGTTGCTGAAGAAGTAGCGGAAAAGACAGAAGAAGTTGTTGCTGAGGTTACTGAAGAAGTAGCTGAGGTAGCTGAGGAAGTTGCTGAAAAAGTAGAAGAAGTTGCTGAAGAAGTTGCTGATGCTACTTCATCTGATGACGCTGTAGAAGCGAAAGAAGGTGATGACGCTTCTGAAGAAGAGAAGTCTGCTTAATGACTCTATGAAAACGTATTTAAAAGGGTTGTCCAATGGCAACCCTTTTTTTAATGCCTGAAATTTTGCTTCATTCGTAGCTTATGA
>CAZKMC010000135.1:0-7794 GCA_964553485.1 uncultured Comamonadaceae bacterium | reverse complement strand
AACATTTTTTCAGCAATCTCCTTTCCGCTCATGTTGGATTGCAGATGCATTTCAGAATACTTCTTGAATTTGGATTTAAGTTGCCTCTGTACCAACCACCCAACCAATGCAATTAGACCACCTATTATATATGCTCCCCACATAATTTATGATTTAGAAATTTCAGCGTATTTTCTTCCACCTAAATATTCGCACATGCTTAATTCTTCCATGGTATTAAAAGGAACCGTGGTTTTTTGATAAGCAAATATCTCGCTGAGATGTTTGCTCTGATAAAAATCGCTGGTATTCATTTTTACATCTTCCATTGAAAACTGCGCGGGGTGCTCATAACCGGCAGCATGTGTTAACTCGAGAAATTCCTTGCGATAAGCTTTCACATAATTTGAAAACCGCTCTGCTTTATCTGGAACATGAAGTCCGCGCTGAAGCCATTTTTTTTGAGTCGCAATACCCACAGGGCAAGTATTCGTGTGGCATTTTTGCGCTTGAATACATCCAATACTAATCATTGCTTCTCTAGCCACATTGATAATGTCTATTCCCATGCTGAAAGCCATAACTCCGCGAGAAGGAAGCCCAAGTTTCCCTGCCCCAATAAACACGAGTTTGTCGTCCAAACCATGTTCTTGAAATACTCTGTATATGTCAGTGAACGCATAATTGAATGGCAATGAAACATGATGTGCAAAAGATGGCGGAGCGGCTCCTGTCCCCCCTTCACCACCATCAATGGTAATAAAATCCGGGCCGTGCCCCGTTCTGATCATTTCTCTAGCCAAATCATTCCACATATCCAATTTCCCAACTGCCGATTTAATTCCTACGGGAAGTCCCGTTTCAGTGGCAATCAATTCGATGAAGTCAATCATCTCTGGTATGGTTGTAAAAGCCATGTGGAATGACGGCGAAATCACGTCTTTACCCATCTCAACACCTCTTATTTTCGAAATCTCCAGGTTTATTTTTTTGGCTGGCAAAACTCCACCCTTACCCGGTTTCGCACCTTGACTTAGCTTAACTTCAATAGCTTTGATAAAAGGGTGCTCATCTACCAGCGCTTTGAGTTTCTCAATTGAAAAATTCCCCTCACTATCTCTAACACCAAAATACCCTGTACCAAAATGGAATACGACATCTGATCCGTGACTGTGGTATTTACTTAATCCACCCTCACCGGTATTGTGGTAACAACCTGAATCTTTGGCTCCTTGATTCAATGCGGTAATAGCTGCGGCAGACAAAGAGCCATAGCTCATTGCAGAAATATTGATGACGCTGTAAGGACGAAATGGTTTTCTTCTTTTATGGTATGCTCCAATCACCTTCGCACAAGGAAGAAAATAAGGGTCCTTTGCATTGATGTGGTTCTCATCAAGTCGATACGGAAACAAACTAGGTTTGATGAAAATATAGTTGGTCGCATCCTGATCCTGATCCGAGCCAAATCCTTCATAATTGTTTTCCTTTTTAGCAGAAGCATATATCCAAGATCGTTGCGACCTATTAAAAGGGAGTTCTTCTCTATTGTTGGCAACAATGTACTGGCGGAGCTCCGGGCCAATCTCTTCCAGAAAATATCTCAAATGGCCAACCAAAGGGAAATTCCGAAGAATCGTGTGTTTCCTAGAAATGAACAGGTCATTAATTAAAATGACCAAAATCAATAAGACTAGAGTATACCACCAATGAAATTGGAAATTGATATTCAAAAAAACTGACTGAAGCATCCGTAGGGTGGAATTGTATATTTGATCATTATATTCCTGTAAAATTAATATTTAGAAGTCAATATTCATGGATAAGTTCGATAAGTACCGTTTTGATGGCAATGGCCATTTCAATTTGGCAGATTTTAGCACCACTCCCGAAGACCCTATTTCTAAGAAAAAATCAAAAAAAATAATTGAGTCGAACATTGACCAAATGCGCGATTTGCAGGAAATGATGTTTGCTCAAGATCGCTTCTCAAACCTGTTTGTACTCCAAGCAATGGATGCAGCTGGAAAGGATGGCACCATTAGCCGTTTGATTTCCGGAATCAATCCACAGGGATGTAAAGTGTCTAGTTTCAAAAAACCAACGCCTGAAGAATTAGGGCACGATTTCCTTTGGCGAATCAACCAAAAGGCACCAAGAAAGGGGATTATTGGCGTTTTTAACCGCTCACATTATGAAGAGGTACTGGTCACCAGAGTGCATCCTAGCTTTATTGTCTATCAAAACCTTCCAGGAATAGACAAAGAAAAAGACATCCCTTCAAACTTTTGGATGAAGCGTTTTGACCGAATCAAGTCGTATGAAGATCGCCTGCACTCCAATGGCACTCAAGTGGTGAAGTTCTTCCTGCACGTTTCAAAAGACGAGCAAAAAAGAAGGCTTTTAGATCGAATGAATACTCCGGACAAACATTGGAAGTTCAACGTCAATGACGTGAATGAAAGAGCTTTTTGGGATCAATACATGGCGGCATATCAAGATGCAATTCAACATACAGCCACTCCGCTAGCTCCGTGGTACGTAATTCCCGCCGACGATAAGCCAACAATGCGAGCATTAGTAAGTTCCATTGCCCGAAGTCATATGGAAAAGACGCCGCTGCAATTTCCTAATTCTGGGGAAAATATCCTGGCAGACATTGAGGAAGCCCGTATACTCTTTGATCAAGAATCCTAAGGAACTACCATGCGCATGAAAATGGGCAAGTGATCGCTGTATCCGCCGTAATAATTGGGTCCACTGTATGTCCTGTTTGGGTACTGTGCACCTTTATCATCTGTGTACATCATCCAATCATGTTGGACAAACTTTACGGTACTCATGTCCACTTCTATTTGTGAGCCATCTACCAAATTCGGACTCACGATAAATTGATCCAAAGCACCCCAGGCACCCTTGTAGTTGTATGATCCTTTGCCTTGTTTTGAAAGATCCCACATAAGATTTTCAAGCTCGCATTGAGCTTTGCACGCATCCAAAATCTGACGCACACTTCGGTCGTTTGGATGGTCATTAAAATCACCCATCAACACCACCAAAGCTGCAGGATTCGAATCAATAACCTCACTCACGCTCTCTTTTACATTATATGCCACCGTTAACCTGTTGGCTTCTGTCTCTCTTTGTCCTCCTGATCGAGATGGCCAATGATTGACATAAAAGTGAATCGGCTCTCCAGCAAATGTCCCCGAGGCGTGCAATACCAAACGAGTTTGTGGTCGGCTTCCAACAGGCAAAGTGGACCTGATGTAGTCCACAGTTCCTAAGCTCAGCTTAGCTGGATTATAAAGCAGGGCAACGTCTATTCCTCGCCCATCAGGGCTATCCTTATGAATGATCTTATACCCCATTTGCTTCAATCCGGGTTGCTCACATAAATCTTCCAATACCTTTAAATTCTCAATTTCAGCTAAACCAATCACATCAGGTGAAAAAGTATCCATGGCTTGTATCACCTTGCTCAAGTGGTTGAGTTTCTCTTCATATCGATTCTGCGTCCAATTCTTTTTACCCTGCGGAGTAAATTCCTCGTCATTGATGTTTGGATCATCGTAGATGTCAAACAAATTTTCCACGTTGTAAAAAGCTATGCCAAGGTTCTTTGGGTTGGTGTCAATACTTGCTTGCTGAATTTGTTTGCAAGAAGTAACTGCCAAACAAATTGTGGCAAAAAGAAGAAAGTTGATTTTCATAAACACTAGAGTGAGCCGTAAAAGTAGCAGTTTCAACAACAGATGTACAGTAATTTTTCGATTTAGCTTAACATCTATTAACTGAGTGCCGACCTTTGCCCAATCAGTTTCACAATAGATTAGTATCCACGTCAACTCATTATGAAACCATTTTTGATTGCCCTCATCTTGTTTTTTGCGCCGTTAATTGGGCTATCAATGCAGGGTTCACCAGAGAAAGTGCTCAGTGCAGTGCGACTCGATCAGGAACTAAAAATTGATGGCACCTTGGACGAGGCAATTTGGAAGACCGCTCCTTTGGCAACTGATTTTATCCAAAATCGCCCTAATCCTGGGAAACCTGAAAGTCAAAGAACAGAAGTACGCATTGTCTATGACGATGAAGCAGTTTATGTGGGCGCAATGATGATTGACACGGCTCCAGATTCCATTTTGCACCAACTTTCTCAGCGCGATCAACTTGCCAACACTGACTTCTTTGGATTTTACATCTCGTGTTTCAATGACGGAATCAATGCTTTTGAGTTTATAGTTTCACCCGATGGGGTTCAGTTTGACGCGCAAATTTCAGCTTTTGGCGAGGACCCCAATTGGAATGCCGTGTGGCAATGCAATACAAGTATTACAGATGAAGGTTGGATAGCTGAGTTCAAAATCCCCTACAGCGCAATTCGATTTCCAGAAGCCAAAGAACAGGTATGGAGCATCAATTTTATGCGTTCAATTCGAAGAATTCGTGAACAGAGTTTTTGGCAACATGTAAATCCTGAAATAGCAGGGTTTGTCAACCAAAGTGGAAAGCTCAATGGCATTCAAGATATCGCCCCTCCCCCTCGTTTGTTCTTTTACCCGTATGCTTCTTCATATTACGTTGCACAGGATGATGGCACCCAAATCAATGAGGCCTTTTCGTACAATGGAGGTATGGACGTAAAATATGGAATCAATGAAAGTTTCACCCTTGACTTAACGCTCATCCCAGATTTTGGCCAAGTGCAATCAGATAATCTTGTACTCAACTTGAGTCCTTTTGAAGTGCAGTTTGATGAAAATAGGCAGTTTTTTACAGAGGGTACTGAACTATTCAATAAAGGTGGATTGTTCTATTCCAGGCGAATCGGAGGCAGGCCGGTCAATGCTCACTTGGTAGATGAAGTTCAACAAGCAGATGAAACAATAATTGCATTTCCTCAAACAAGTCAACTAATCAATGCCACAAAATTCAGTGGAAGAAATCAAAACGGCCTTGGTATAGGAGTCTTCAATGCAGTTACTAAACCAACTTATGCTGTGTTGGAAAACAGCGAAGGACAAACCAGAGAAATTGAAATTGACCCTCTCACCAATTACAGCATACTCGTATTTGACCAGAACCTGAAGAACAACTCTTATGTGTCGCTCATCAATACGAATGTGCTCCGAAATGGAGCTTCCTATGACGCCAATGTGATTGGTAGCTCTTTCGATATTCGAAATAAGAGCAACTCTTACGGCATAAATGGCACAGCAGCCTATAACAAGAAATTCAACTTCAGTGATCCAGACTCTGACGATGGATTTAGGTACAACATGGAATTATCCAAAATGAGTGGGCAATTCAACTTTGGAGTAGGGCATGGTATTGTGAGTGACACCTATGACCACAACGATCTTGGATTTCTTTATGCTCCAAATGACGTCTCACAATATGGCTGGCTTTCTTACAACATCTATGAACCATTTGGAAAGTTCAATTCCTTGAATTCAAACTTCTCTGTTTCTCACAGTCAGCTTTATGCTCCAAGAAAATTCAGCAGTTTCAGTATGAGCGGGAATGTGATTGTCAACACAAAAAAATTCAATGCTTACAACCTTGAATTCAGCTGGAACCCCTTTGATTCTTTCAATTATTTTGAACCGAGAGTTGATGGGAGACACTTCCGAATCCCATCCAACCTCAATCTAGGAGGATGGGTGTCTTCAGATTACCGAAAAAGAGTAGCGTTGGACGTGGGCTTGTGGGCCACGTTCTCTGAAATTCCCGAGTGGTTTTCTACCTACTTCCGGTTTTCACCGAGGGTCAGGCTCAATGACCACCTCATGTTGATCTATGTTTTTTCCAACGAGGAAAACCGTCTCGAACAAGGCTTTACCGACCTCACCACTGACAATGAACCCATTTTTGGAAAGCGAGACCGCAGCACATTTACCAATGTGATGAACGTGAATTATATCTTCAATAATCGCATGGGCTTGACTTTTCGACTTCGACACTACTGGAGTAATGTGACATACAACTCTTTTCATCATTTGAATGAAAATGGCTCATTAGGTGAAGACCTAACCACGTGGTTCAATGACAGCGAACAAGAAGGATTTATTTATGACGAAGGCACCTCAAGTTCCAGAAATACTTCATTTAACACCTTCAATATTGACCTAGTTTATACTTGGGTATTCTCTCCGGGAAGTGAGATTAGGGTGGTTTGGAAAAACTCCGTACTTGACTCTGATAGGGTGATTCCTTCTTCATTTGGAGATAACCTAGAACGAACCATGGGACTTCCTCAAACAAATAATATTTCTATCAAGGTCCTTTACTTCTTGGATTATCTCACGTTGACAAATCGGGGAAGAAGTATTCAAAATTAATCACCACTCGAATTGTTGTTCCAAGCTAGCTTGATTGCCTCGCTCATCTATCACTTCAAATCTAAAATCGTGTTTGCCATGTGCAAGCTTTGACGAGTCAAAACTGTAGGTAAACAAAGCCCGATTTGCATCATACTCCATAAGGATCCACTGATTATTGATAGTTGCACGATACTCCTGGATACCACTCAAATTGTCTGTTGCTTTGACTTTGATATTGCTCTTTCCTTTCATATTGGAACTGAGATCGATCTTTTGAATAACAGGAGCCACATCATCAAGAGCTACGTAATAAGTTCCAAAAGATTTTACTCTTGTTTCAACCCAGCCCAGCTTAAATCTCCCTCCTTGCGCATACTCTCTACTGCCCGGGCCCTTCCTCACAACCAGCAATTTAGACTTTAGAGAATCTGGCACTTCGCTAATCTTAAGGCTAATAAGAAAAGGTTCATGTATTGGCACATAGTAATCCCCAATCTCATAGCTGAACGAATAATATCCCTTGAGCGAGTCTTTTTTGTCGGCCCAACAAAGGGCATCTTCATAGATTCTGCCCGGTGGCATAAAGACATTGCAAGCTTCTGAGCGCAGTGCATTTACTCTGTCGTATTTGAATTCCTTTTCAATATCGTGTTGCGCCTTAATCAAATCTTCTTTTCGCTTTTCATCTGATCTTATGATTTGCGTGGTAAGTGTAGACGCATTTCCGTGTACATCTTCAACCACAAATCTCAGCTGGTGCACCTCATCGTCTTCTAAGATGATTACCCCTCTGTTCTTCAAGTTTTTATAGATCGTGAGGTTATTGAATGGGAGCACATAGGTCTTATGAATGCTCTTCTTCTGTTTTTTGAGCACTTCATAGTCTGCATGAGCATTCAAAAATCGGTTGGTACCGAAGTCCAGCTGATTCATCACTTGTTCAACCACAAGAGAATCGTCCAGGTACATTTCGAGGCGGTAAATGCCACAAGAATTGCTGTTCCCATCCAACAGGTCTAAAGTATGAATGCCCATTCCAATGGGGCCTGTAACTCCTATTGGTTCAGAACGCAGTAAGGCACACGCCCCACTATTCCTCGCGCTAGCAAAACCCATTGAATAGGAACTTCCTTCTACAAAAGACGAATCAGATAACGGGTAGACGGTCAATTCATGGATCAAAGGAGCTCGATGATCTGCAACGGGAAAGTCCCAAAGCAAAGGATTGACAGGAAATTCCGTGGCGGTTTGTCTGATCTCAAAATGCAAATGGGGGCCGCCGCTGCTGCCTGAGTTCCCAGACTTCCCTATTTCTTCATGCGTGGAAATCAAGATTTGATCTTTCCCGGGATTCAAATCCACTTCAAATGACTCCAAATCATACTGCGCCTTTCGTAAAAACGCAGTGATCTCCTCATTGAATTCGTGGAGATGAGCATAAACCGTAGTGTATCCATTCGGATGGTCAATGTAGAGCGCATTGCCATAG
>CAZKMC010000134.1:2751-7805 GCA_964553485.1 uncultured Comamonadaceae bacterium | reverse complement strand
TCCATATTACAATCCTTGGTATTACAACGCCTATTACGACCCTTTCTATAATCCAATTGGATATTGTTATAACCCTTGGATCTACAATCCTTATTGGTCTGGATATGCATACGGCTATGGTGGATACAATTATGGTTATGGGTACGGTTCTGATGTAGTCTTTAGTGGAAATGGCGCCTATTATGGGCAACACTCTGGTTTCAATACTGGAAGTCTTGTCAATAGCACATACACCCAAGGCACAGTCTATAATCAGTCTGGAAAAATTGTTGCGGCCGTCAAACCAATTGATCCAAACAGACCAGTAATAGACCTACCAGTTTCAGCAATTAATGCAGAAAGGCCTTCGAGTGGTAATGCCTCTCAAGAAAGACCACAAGTTGGTGGTGAGCGCCCAAGCAACCCTTCTATTGGTCCAGTTACTCCAGATTCACGCCCTCCAACTGGAGTTACCCGTCCTACAAATCCGGAAAGACCGAGTGCTCCCAAACCTAGCACCAAGCCTGCTCAACCAGATCGACCATCAGGAGGGACACGCCCTTCTTCACCAAGCAACAACAATAAAAACCCAGCGCGTCCTTCAAGAAACCGTGGTGGAGGAAACTTGATAGGTGCAATGATGGAAATTGGTGCTAGTGCGGCAAGTATGGTGCGAGAAACATACTCAGCTCCTCCGAGTCCTTCTTGGAATAATCAATCAAGGCCAAAACCATCTGGAAACCACTCCAATTCTTCATCCGCTAGAATATCAACTAATCCAAGTTCTTCTGGTTCTAAGTTAAGACCGGTCCGCATAGGTGGCTCAAGTTCGACTTCTAAGAGCATCTCCAAAATTAACATTAGAAGAAGATGACGGCAGTTTTTAATCGAGTCATGTTTGTGATGGCCTTCTGCTCATTGCAACTGGTGACGTCTGCTCAAAATGAAGTAGACGCCTTGAGGTACAGCCAAACAAGCCCTTTCGGCTCTGCCAGATACACCGCAATGGGTGGTGCTTTTGGTGCCTTGGGAGGAGATTTTTCAGCCATTTCATTCAATCCGGCTGGTATCGGTATTTATAGAAGATCTACCACTAGCCTTTCTTTAGGCCTAATAGACCAACACTCTACTTCGGTTTATGAGCAAAACAGTGTATTTGATGATGCATATCGAATGAATATTCCTCAAATAGGAATTGTATCGACCTCAAAACCATCAGATCAGAATTGGACCCGTTTTAGCTTTGGAGTTGGATATAACCAACTGAAAAATTTCAATGAATCATTTACTGTTTCTGGAAATGCCCTGAATACGTCCTTGACAGAAATATTTGTTCTTCAAGCACAAGGCATACCAGGAGAGGAATTGACAAATTCATTTCCATTTGGAGCTGGATTGGCTTGGGAAAGCTATTTGATCAACCCAGCAGACACTACAGATGCAAACAACTATATCTCAGCCATTCCCTATGGCTCTCTGAAACAAACTAACGTGGTGGAGAGACGTGGAAGAATGGGAGAAACAGTTCTTGCTTTTGGAGGATCCTACCAAGACCGATTGTATTTGGGCCTGTCACTAGGATTTCCTGTTGTGAGATTCGAAGAAAAAAGCAGTTATACCGAATCAGATGTGGATCCAGATCTGGATATTCAAGACTACACGATTAATCAGGAATTATTTACCTCGGGTAACGGAATCAATGTGAAACTAGGTGGAATCTATCGAGTAACTAATCAATTCCGGGTTGGCGCGTCTTGGCACTCTCCATCATTTATTTCATTAAATGATACATACGAAACAAGCGTAGTCTCCAGATTTAAGAACGGGGATACCTACAGTGCCAACAGCCCATATGGAACCTTTGAGTATGGACTTCGAACACCTTCAAGGTACACAACTAGTGCCGCTTATATATTAGGAAAACTAGGCGTTGTGAGTGCCGACTACGAATTTGTAGACTATTCAAAAGCCAAACTTCGTACCGCAAGCTCCATCTTGTATAGTGGCGATTTCACTCAGGAAAACGGAGTAATTCGCGACATATATCGAGGGACGCACAATATTAAACTTGGTTTGGAAATGAGAGTAGCGGATTATTGGCGCTTGAGGGCCGGAGCAGGACTAAGCCAGAGCCCATACGTGGAAGGCGCTACAACTTTAACCACAAACATCATCACCTATTCAGGAGGTTTCGGATATAGAGGCCAATCATTCTTTGTTGAAGCAGGCTATTCTTTTCAAGAATCTGACAAAGATTGGTACTTGTATGATCCCCAGCGTGTAGATGCTGCGTCATTAAAATCATCGCAAGGACAGGGAGTAATTACAGTAGGATTTGCCTACTAGCGACAAATAGAAAAGTTTTTGACAAAAAAAGACCGGATAACTCCGGTCTTTTTTTATGTTCTTGAAGATTATTTCAAGGCCTTTTTTAATTCAGAACCAATAATCTTATCAATCTTTTCTCTTTCCTCTTCTGCCAATTCTTTATCAACTAGGATTCGGCCACTGTGCTCATCTACAATTATCTTTTTGCGAGCTGCAACATCAAGTTGTTTTTGTGGTGGGATTTTGATGAATGAGCCAGCACTAGCTTCTCTTTCAATTGGAACAACGGCTAATCCATTTTTTGAGGCCTCTCTGATACGCTGATATGCCGTAACGAGACGTGGCTCAATGGTTTTTGCCATTTTCTCACTGTTCTTCACCAAAATCTCTTCTTCAATTTTGGTTTCCTGAATGATTTCATCCAGCTCACCTTTTTTAGCATCCAGGTCGCCTTCACGCTCCTTTAGCTTTGATTCGCTAACAGTTTTGAGCTCCATCTTGGAATCTAACTGAGATTTGAACTCTTTGATTTTCTTTTCGCTCAATTTCATTTCAAGACCTTGAAATTCAATCTCTTTATTCAGAGAATCAAACTCACGGTTATTTCGTACGTTGTTCTGTTGCTCTTCGTACTTCTTGATTAGAGTCTTGCTCTCCTCAATGGCATTCTTTTTATCAGAAACCATTGTATTGATTTCATCAATTTCACCGTCAAGTTTAGCCAGTCGAGTCCGAAGTCCTTCAATTTCGTCTTCTAAGTCCTCCACTTCAAGAGGCAATTCACCACGAATAATTCGGATTTTATCAATTTTGGAATCGATCAATTGTAGATCGTAGAGAGCTCTTAGTTTCTCTTCCGGTGAAGCAGTTTTGGTTTTCGTTGCCATACCTCGTCAGTAGTATTTTACAGGATTAGTATTGACCTTCGTCAAATGGATGGCAAAGTTAGGAAATTTTCGGGTTAGCTCAGCACCAATCCAAGGGATGATTAAATGCTCACTTTCATAGTGCCCGATATCAGCGACCACTATTTCATTCTCCGCATCAAAAAACTGGTGGTATTTAAAGTCGGCTGTCAAAAACACATCTGCTTTAGCCCGCATAGCTGTTTGAAGTAAAAAGCTCCCACTTCCACCGCAAACCGCTATTCTTTGAACTTTATTCGTCACAGGATTCGTGTGTCTGATTACTTCCGCATGAAGTTCTTTTTTCACTAATTGAAAAAACTCAATCAGACTCAGAGCCTCTGGCAACTCTCCTATCATACCAGCTCCTATTAATTGATGATCACGATCTATTTGAAAAATATCATAGGCCACTTCTTCATATGGGTGCACTTCTAGCATTTTAGCAACCACTTGGCTCCTATTCCAGCTCGTAATGATTACTTCCTGCTTGACTTCATTTTCATCTTTCCTAATCCCAATTTCCCCCGAAAAAGGTTGAGCACCTATATTAGCTCTAAAAGTAGCTCTGCCCTCTGTACTAAAACTACATTCAGAGTAAGCCCCTATTTGTCCCGCACCAGCTTCAAACATTGCATTTATGACTTCATCTTTGTGCGACACTGGAGTGAAAACAACCAGTTTTTCTAGTAAACCATTTTTGGGAGATAAAATTTTAGGGTTTAATAGCCCAAGTCTTTCGGAGATCATAGAGTTGACCCCACCTGTGATATTATCTAAGTTGGTATGAATGGCATAAATCGCAATGTCGTTTTTGATTGCTTCAATTACCACTCGCTCCATGTAAGTCTTTCCCGTAAAGGACTTCAGGCCTGAAAACACAATAGGATGATGCGCAATAATCAAATCACAGCCCGTCTGTTTGGCTTCAGACACTATTTCCTCAGTACAATCAAGACAGATCAACGCTTTTGTGACATCGCTTTGAGAATTACCCACTAAAAGACCACTGTTGTCATAGCTTTCCTGCAAGGATTTAGGCGCCCAGCTTTCAAGTGCCTCTATGATGTGTTTTAACTTCATTGGTTTGTTTACTTTAGTTGCGGTAAAGTTAGCAATGCGTATCATTCGAATCCTGCTGTTCCCTATTTCATTTATCTACGGACAAATTGTACGTTTAAGAAACTGGTTGTTCGACATTCAGTTTTTTAAATCTACAAGTTCTGTTGTACCAACCGTCATTTTAGGCAACCTGCATGTAGGGGGCACAGGCAAAACACCGCACACCTTGCTCATTGCCAAGAAGTTAGAATCAAAGTTCAAACTGGCCATTTTGAGCAGAGGATATGGCAGAAAAACAAAAGGATTCAGATATGTTACCATGAATGAGTCTTCAGCAGCTGTTGGAGATGAAACCTTACTTTTCGCTATGCATACCAATGCAGTAGTAGCAGTAGATGAAGACAGAGTGCATGGCGTTGAAAAATTAAGGCAGGAACGGCAGCCTGACATGATACTTCTTGATGATGCATTTCAACATCGCAAAATTGCAGCTCAATGTTATGTGCTGTTGGTACCATTTCATTCTCCAATTCACAAAGCTTATTACTTGCCTTCAGGAAGTCTCAGAGACCATAAATCACAGATTCAAAGGGCAGACATCATTGTTGTTACAGGAACTCCTCGCAAGCTATCTGACGAGGAAAAATGCCAATTTATTCTCTCGGAAAAATATCCAGAAAATATTCCTGTGCACTTCAGCCATGTCAAATTCGGGCAGGCAAAAAGAAATTATTCGGAGGCGGTGACGTTGTTGTTAAACTATGTAATAGTATTTATAAT
>CAZKMC010000134.1:0-2741 GCA_964553485.1 uncultured Comamonadaceae bacterium | reverse complement strand
TCGGAGGCAGAAGAGTCGACAATCCCACCTGATAGTCAGGTAATAGCAATTACTGGAATCGCCAAGCCCTCTAGATTTACTGATTACCTGAAAGGCAAATACAACCTCGTACATCACTTTGAATATCGCGATCATCATGACTTTACTCGCTCAGATATCAAGCAATGGAAAAAAATGAAAATTAAATTTCCCAATGCTAATTGGCTCACCACAGAAAAGGATTTTGTTAGGATGCTGTCAATGACTGATGAAATAGCGGAATTTCCAATAAGCTTTATACCCATTCAAGTCACCATTGAAGGAAGTGACGACTTTTTAAAGTTCATTGAAAACAAAGCCATGCAGCCAAATAATTCAAAAAACTTGAGTAACAGCTAATTTCAAACGACCTTTGAAGTTCAACACGATACAAAACCCGTGAATGGTTGACATTTGGTTTGCTTAATGTCTTATAAGAAAGATATGAAAATGAAAGAATACATGTTAAAGATGTCGGTGATTGCCGGATGTGTTATGGTTGTGTTTGCTGGATGCAATACATCAAACCAAACGAACTTGAGTGGAAAAATCACAGGTGCGGAGGGCGAAATGATCTACCTGCAGCGCTTTGTGAACAATACTCCTGTTGTCACAGATTCTGCAAGACTAGATGCACAAGGAAAGTTTGATCTACATCCAAGCCAAAAATTAGAATTGAATTTTTACAAACTTCAATTGACAGATGACAAGTTCATCGTTCTTGTAACAGACAGCTCAGAAAACGTTCGGTTTGAAACTACGAAAGACGATTTTGAAGGCCAAGCAGCCATTCAAGGATCTCCCCACTCACAGCTATTGCTTGACTTCCATAGAAGTATGCTTGAATTAAATAATGAGCTCAAAGAGCTTAAGGTAAAATCTACGGACACGAACCTCAGTCAAGAGGAACGTTCTCAGCACCGCAGTCAATTCATTGAAAAAAACCGCACAAAATCTGATGCGGCTAAGGCATTCATTGACAATAACAACACCTCTCCTGCTGTATTGGCAGCTCTGAATGAACTTAACATCAAACAAGATCTTGATCGTTTCCAAAAAGTCAGTTCATCATTGGCGGGCAGTTTTGGTCATACGTATTATTATAAAATGGTCAATGAGCAGATAAAGAATAGTCAAAAACAAACTCAAGTTAAATCTCCATCAAAGGTTAAACCTCCATCAAATTCCAAGTTTGGAGAGGGAGTGACTCCCCCAAATATCAAAATGAAAGATCCCTCGGACAAAACCCGTTCATTGACGGACCTCAAAGGAAAAGTTGTAATGGTTGACTTTTGGGCTTCATGGTGCGGTCCGTGTCGTAGAGAGAATCCTGCAGTAGTTCAAGCATTCAACAAGTACAACAAAGATGGTTTCGAAGTCTTTTCTGTGAGTTTGGACAAGGATAAAGCAAAGTGGGAAAAAGCCATTGAACAGGACGGTTTAATTTGGGAAAACCATGTAAGTGACTTGAAAGGTTGGCAAAATGAGGCCGCCCAGGCTTATGGCATTTCAAGCATTCCTCATACATTGTTATTGGATCGAGACGGCAATATAATTGCTACCCATCTACGTGGTGGACAGCTGACAGCAAAACTTCAAGAAATCTTCGGACATTAGTCTTTAGATTCATCCTATTTTTGCAATCATCACTCAATGATGGTTCCCCTGGTACAATGAACATCCCTGCTGGTAAACACATATATTTTGCATCTGATTTTCATTTGGGAGCGCCCAACAAGGAAGAAAGTCTGGTGAGGGAGAAGCTGGTTGTAAAATGGCTAGATGAGATTGCACCCAGTGCGCATGAAATTTATCTCGTTGGTGATATTTTCGATTTCTGGTTTGAATACAAAAGAGCGGTGCCTCGTGGCTTCACTCGACTATTAGGCACACTGTCTAAGCTCACTGATAGTGGCGTTGCGATTCATGTTTTTACCGGAAACCACGATATGTGGATTTTTGATTACTTGCCAGAAGAAACCGGAGTCACATTGCATCGATCACCTATTTCACACACCTATAACGACAAGAAATTTTTCATTGGACATGGAGATGGTCTTGGCCCTGGAGATCGCGGGTATAAGTTAATTAAGAAGGTATTCGACAACAAAATTAGCCAGTGGCTTTTTGCCCGCATACACCCTAACACAGGCATTGCTCTTGCTGATTATTGGTCCAGAAAAAGCCGGAAAAAAGGAGCCATTGAAGATGCTGTATTTTTGGGAGAAGAAAATGAATGGCTTGTGCAGTTTGCGAAAGAAGAGCTTCAAAAGGAGCACTTCGACTATTTTGTTTTTGGCCATCGTCACATGCCGCTTGACCTTAAGCTAAATGAGCAAAGTAGATATGTCAACTTAGGAGATTGGATCACGCACTTCACGTTTGGCGACTTTGACGGAGAGAACTTGAGTTTACGGAACTACATTTGAGATCTCAATAGCACGCACAGGTCTATCAATCGATGTGAGTAACCAACCTCATTGTCATACCACCCTACAATTTTTACCATTTTTCCAATTACTGAAGTCAACTGGGCGTCAAAAATACACGAGGCACATTGACCTATCACGTCTGAAGACACAATGGGGTCTTCAGTATACTCAAGTATTCCTGGAAAACTAGTTTCAGCGGCTCTCTTAAAGACCTCATTCACCTCATCAACAGTAGTGGATTTCCTTACAATACAAGTAATATCAGTCAATGAGCCATCAGGAACCGGCACT
>CAZKMC010000133.1:2805-7811 GCA_964553485.1 uncultured Comamonadaceae bacterium | reverse complement strand
AATCCTGAATTGAGTGGCATCAACAATCCAACGGAGTTCTCGATACACGCTGAAAACCCTTCTGTGATGATTGACCAATCCCTATCCAGCGTACTCGAACTGACACAGATTTTATACCCCTTAATTATTAACTACTAATTACTGGCTATTAGTTATTCAGTCCACTCTTTCCTCTATTTCCACTCCCTTATCAAGTAACCTTCACCTTCCTCACAATCCGCCTAAGAATTCCCGGGAAATAGCGTTTTAGATAGATCGCAAGGATTTCTTTTCTGCCGATATAAACTTCTGCTTTTTGCTTGCGCATGGCTTTGGCCATTTTAGCGGCACATTCTTCTGGCGACATTCCAGCACCAGTGGCTTCGTCCATGGTGCCTTGCATGTTGCCGCTGGCGGTAAGTGAATGGCGGGAAATGTCAGTGTGAATGAAACCGGGACAGACAATCGTTACGGCGATATGGTCTTTGTGGTGTTCTGCTCTTAAGGCGTCAAAAAAGCCGTGAAGAGCATGTTTGGCTCCGCAATATCCAGAGCGCATGGGAGAGGAGAAAACGCCCATCAAACTTGTCACAACCGTGAAATGTCCGGATTTGTGTTCTATGAAGTGGGGTAGGAGGGCTTTTGTTAATGAGACGGTGCCGAAATAATCCACTTCCATCACCTTGCGATCCACGGAAAGTGGTGTGTCTTTTACCAAGCTGCGTTGACTAATTCCACCATTGTGAACCATGATGTCGATATGCCCCATCATCCGCAAGGCTTCTTCCACTTTGCCAGCATGGCTGTCCATGAGGGTGAGGTCAAGCGGAAGGATCTGAATTTTTGCCGGATCAGCAGCTGTAATTTTCACCTTTTCAAGGTCGTCCACTTTACGTGCAGAAATTAACACTAGCGCCCCTTGCTGAACAAGTTCATGGCTCAGTGCTTTTCCTATTCCCGAAGAAGCTCCAGTAATCCAAATGTGTTTTCCTTTAAGTGTGCCCATGGTGTGTGATGAGCAACAAAGGTAGGAAAGCGATTCATTTGAAGCAGGAGCTTCTTCGAGAAGAAGTCTGACTAAATACGCTGATCTTCTCCTTTGAAGACAAAGCGAAATTTATGCATGGTGCCAATGCTACTATCGTCCATCGGTAGCTGGATTTGTTTAATTTTTTCTGACACATATTCGGCAAGATTTGGATCTGAGGACTGAAGACTTGAAACGAATACTTTACCTTTTCCGTTGATATAGAATTCAATCTCCACAACCCCTACGTTCCGTGTGTCATGTGAGAGTGGATAGACCACCATTTTGTTGATTTGCTTGTCCAGAAGGCTTGCTTTGTCATTTGTTTTCGCAATAGATGAGCTCAATTCATCCTGGGGCTGTGAATAGGTCGGGTCTATGGAAAGAAATAACCCGAAAAGAAAAATGATTACTGTTTTCATGGGAGAATGTTTTAAATGATTTATGAGGCAAAACTACACTAAATATAGTACTATGTAAAACATAGTAGTACAACAAGTGTTAATCCCTTCTTCAAGTCTTGTTAAATATGAGTTTCGGGATACCAGAATAAAAATCAATCCTGGTTGTTGGGCAAATTCGCCTGTGCACTTGAGCGACTTCAACCATAAGACGCCCAGCCCCTGAAATAAGTTACAGCTTGACTATCAAATAATTAACAACTAATATATCAATGCACTAAATTCAACCATTCAAGAAGTTCATCCTTCTTACTGCGGGCAACGGGGACCTGCTTCCCATCGCTCATGACCAAATAGCCTCCAGCTCCACGGACATACTTCTTAGCCTCCAACAAGTTGACCAGATGGCTCTTGTGGGTGCGGAAAAAGAACTTACTGTTCAGTTTGTCTGAGATTTCTTTGAGTGTTTTAGATACCAGGATTTTCGATTCATTTGTCAGATGGACAAATGTGTAATTGTTGTCAGCTTCGCAACGCATGATGTCTTTGAACGAAACTATTTCCACACTTTCCATGGTGCTCAAGGCAATTTTGCTTGTCTCCCAATTCGCATCGTTCTCCAATCTGGCAAAGAGATCGTTGATGTGTTGTTTCACTTCATTGCCCTGGTGCATGTGAGAGGCTTTGCTGACTGCTTTGGTCAATTCGTCTTTGTCGATAGGCTTTAGAAGATAATCCAGCGCACTATGTTTGATTGCACTGATTGCAAATTCGTCGTAGGCAGTGGTGAAAATCACTCCAAAACTTTGATCCTGAGTTTGTTCCAGCACTCCAAAACCATTCAAATGGCGCATCTCGATGTCGAGAAAAACGAGGTCTGGCTTGTCTCTCCGAATCAATTCAACCCCTTCCAGAGGGTCATTTGTAATGCCTGTGATTTGTACATCGGGACAATTTCGCTGGATCAATATTTCCAGAGTATCTGTACAATGTTTTTCGTCGTCAATAATAATAGCCTTAAACATGTTTCAAGTGAATGTGGATCTTCACGCGTGTTCCGCGTGCCTCTCCGGTGTCGGTTTTCAAATCTTCAATTTCAACGTGTGTCTGTGTTTCATTTAAATAATCTGCCAGGTTCAATCTATCCGAGGTGATTTGCATGCCCATGCTCTTGTGTTTTTTAGCTGCTTTCTCCGCTATGATTGCGGAGGCATTCCGGCCAATTCCATTGTCTTCAATGGTACAGATCAACACTCCGTTTTCAAGTGAGATATCTACCTTCAATTTACCTTCGCCATAGGGTAGGTCTTTGATGCCATGCCAAATGGCATTTTCTACAAAGGGTTGAAGGATCAGAGGAGGAACTTCTAAAAAATCTTCTTCAACTTCTGGAGCTACGTTCAACTCAAAGCTGAAACCATTGTTGACTCTGGCAGATTCCATGTGCACGTATAATTGAAGAGCCTCAAGTTCGTTTTTAATCGGCACTATGGACGACTTGGAATTATGCAGTATCAATCGCATAAGTCGAGAGAACTTGGTAAGATAATCACTGGCCTCCTCAGCGTTGTTCTTCAAGATGAACCCATTTATGGAGTTCAGACAATTGAAAAGAAAGTGTGGATTCATTTGAGCTCTCAAAGCCTGCATTTCTACCTCTGCCAATCTCGAGTTGAAATGCGATTTCACTTGTTCCTGTTTTCTTACGCTTTGGATCCTTATCCGAACAACTACGAACACAACAGCTAAAAGCAATAGCATGCACAATGCGATGAACCAAGAAGTTTGATAAAAAGCAGGAAGAATACAAATTGAAACCAGAGTTGTTTCGCCCCAAGATTGTACCGGATATCTGCTTTGAACTTCTAGCTTGTACTCTTCATGAGGCAAAAAGGAATAACGGATTGTTGAGCCAACAACTGGTTTCCATTCGGAATTGAGCCCTTTCAATCGATATCTAGTAATAATTTTTTCTGGAAGGGCAAAAGCCAAATTCCCAATTTCAATTTGAAATTCAGAATCCTTCTCAGCTATTTCCAGATAGTTTACTGTGGAATATGCATTGAAATCAGGATGATTTTCTCCTTTTATTGCAATGTGGTCGATGTAAATTTTTGGGGGATTTAATTCTGGCTGGAAAATATCTTTGGGATCAAATAAAAGAATGCCATCCAACTCATCTGGAATGGCGATCAATCCGTTCTTCATTTCGCGAATTTCTGCATGGTTCACAGAAGGTGAAAGGAGAAAATCAGATTGGTCCATAGTAGCAACGTTAAGGCTATCATCAATAAGTTCCAAAATAGATAGGCCATTCACTCCTCCGGCATAAACGCGCTCTTTAGAATCAATAAACAAGGCAGAAATGGTATTGGAATGCATACCGTCTTTGGTTGTGAAAACCCTTACGTCTTTGCCTAGATTTTCGGTATGTGTACGAACCAAACCTTCGCCACGCACCGCCACCCACAAAAATCCCTTTTTGTCAACCGCAAGGTCGGTGATGTCGTTTTTGATCAACCAAGGATAATCTTTGGCGGGATATTGTGTCACAGACATGGTAGAATAGTCAAAGACATTCACCCCAAAGCGACTGGAGAGCCAAATTCGGCCTTGGGGGTCTTCACCAATCCCCTGATTCCAACTGTTATCCACAAGGTTCCTCTCTTCGGGGCCGTGCCCCAAAACAATTTCTTTATTTTCTTTAGGAACAATACAACGGAAACCATTTCCAGAAAGCCAGATGTTTCCTCTGCTATCCTCGAACATGTCATAACCTTTTGCAATCTGATTTTGAGGTAATTCCGACCATTTCTTCAGCTTTTGTTCTTTTAAGTCCAATTCCAGTAATCCTTTGGAACTGCTAAAGAGCATGGCACCTTTCTGCGTTTCAAGAGCACTCGTAATGATGACCGTTTTTCGATTGCCTTCTTTGAACTCCGTTCCTGGAAAGTCCATTCTGGTGTCATTTTTTAGGTCAAATACAATGACACCGTCTCCAGTACCCATTCCGGTAACTAGCAGCGAATCTCGCAGTCCTGCAATGTTGGGAAAAACGTTTTGGGAGGGGTAGGTTCTGTTTTCTATAGAAATACGTCGAACCTTGTTCTTGTGGTGATCTATTTTGAAAATCCCTATTCGAGAGCCCATCCAAATATTCCCTTCATTGTCTTCAAAAATGCCTCTTACTCTTTTTTTGGGACCCTGATTTAGGCCTTCAGTATCTTGTCTGAACAATGAAAATGTAGAGCTTGGGATATGAAATGAATAGAGTCCTTGCTCTGAGGATACCCAAAGTTCGTTTGCAGACTTGCGGTGCAAATCCATGGCGATATTCACGGAGCTGCCCATCACTCCTGATCTTTCAAAATGGTATTGATGGAAACTCTTATTTTGGTTATTAAAATGCGTAATTCCCCCTCCCCGGGAGCTCATCCAAACATTGTTTTCGTCCATCTGATACATGCCGTTAAAAGGCTCGCCACCAATACATCCATTCACTCCTTTTTGGGTAATGAAGACTTCACAAGCATGCGTGTATTTATGAAAATGAGTGAGTGATCCCCTACCTGCAATCCACAAATAATTTGAATCAAACC
>CAZKMC010000133.1:0-2795 GCA_964553485.1 uncultured Comamonadaceae bacterium | reverse complement strand
TGCGTATTTGCCAATTTCCCTTCTTGAGACTATCTAGCTTGTGGGGGATGGGAATGACTTCAACTTGTTCTTTGTCAGCATGATACAGAAGTAAATGCTTGTTTCCAAACCAAAGAGAATCATTTCCTAAGGCAAGAATATCTTCTGTCCATTCTTGCGCCAGATCGATTCCTTCTCTCTCAATTAAAGTTGAATCCTTGACCTCGAAAAACTGCTCCTTTGCGGGGTCCATAAAGAATATCGGAATCCACACGGTCTTAAAATAAACGCGGCCGTTATCCGCAATGGTGATGTCATCCACAATATTCATTGGTAAGGAAGTGGAATCACCAGGCTCATGCCTGTAGAATTTGATTTTGGTTCCATCAAACCTTACCAATCCATCAGAAGTGGTAATCCACATAAATCCACTCGGGTCTTGTGCCATCTGCTGGCAAACTGGTCCTGGACCTTTCTCGTATAAGGGGAAATAATCAAAGCGTTGTGCAACCAAAGACTGCGCAGTGCCAAGACAAACAAGTATAAAAATGACAATAAACGACTTCAAAAGATTCAAGAATAGGTTGAAACAAGTTATTGAATTGATGGAGAAGTAAAATTATTCGGACCTGATTAGATCAAAATTTGACCTCCGTACTTAAACGGCCTGCTCTGAAATATCCATATAATCACTCGTCAAATAACCAACAAATGCGACAATTGCAGGTTAAAATGAGTGAACTGTTGTTTAGAATGGTGAACGGTTTTTTTGAGTCATTTTTGTGCTTCGCACGAGGAAAGAATCTTGGCAACGCGTTAAGTTTAAATCAAGTAATGGGTGCATATTTGGTCTATATCAACGGATCTCTTACATGGTATTGGAATGACACCGAACAAGTTGGGAAGAAGCTTGATTTTTGAAGTAACTTCTCAACATATTGAGACAGAGATGAAAGACAATAAAGTAATTGTATTGGGTGCCACAGGGTTAGTGGGAAAAGAGTTGGTAAAACAGCTTTTGCTGAGAGAGGACGTATCCACAGTTACATGCTTGCTGCGCAGAACAACAGGCATATCTAATCCCAAATTACACGAGGTGATAGTTGACTTCGACAAGCCTTCCAGCTTTTCCGAAGCCTTGAAAGGGGATGTGCTTTTTTCAGCGTTTGGAACAACTATCAAAAAGGCGGGAAGCCAGGATGCCCAGTATAAAATTGATTATACCTATCAATATCAAGTGGCTAAAGCTGCCAAGGAAGCAGGAGTGAAGCAGTACGTGCTCATATCCTCTGTTGGTGCAAATGCAGACAGCTCCATGTTTTATAACCGGATCAAAGGCGAGTTAGATCGTGATGTGCAAAAACTCAAATTTGATCAAATTGCGATTTTGCGCCCATCAGTGTTGGCAGGTAAACGCGAGGAATCTCGTCCTGCAGAAAAAGCGGGAATTTGGTTTGGAAAGTACATCATACCACTAATTCCCTATTTCCGAAAGTTCAGAGCAATTCCTGTCTCGAAAGTAGCTGCAGCCATGATTGGTGCATGGACCACACAAGATCAACCTGTATTGATCAGAGAAGCTGATGCGTTATTTAGATTGGCAGATGCCGCTAAAGACTAAGCCAGAAGCATGTATGCTGCCATCAGCACCATCAACAAGTCTTCAATGATAGTTACTGTGCTCATGGGTAAGTTGAAGACGGTTCCCAAACAAGCACATTTGATGGTCTTTTTGTTCAAGACACTCTGAATTACCCCAATGGAGCTGAAGCCCATCACAATTATGGTGGTGAGATTGACAGCAAAGGGGTCTAGGTTAAGTAAGTATGCTAGCCCAAGCCCGAACTCTACAAAAGGATAGATAGTTCCCCAGCCGTTCCATTTTTTAGCCAATATGTCGTAGGTCATATAGCTTTGTGCAAATCCCTTGACATCCAGGAATTTGAAGAAAGAAAAGACGAGGAAGAACCCTGCCATGAAAAAGCGCATAAAGTCTGACCAGAAAGGTTCTTCTCCTCGCGCTGCAAGCGCAGACACCATTACTAGAAAGCCTGCAATCAACAAAATTGGTTTGTAGGTTTCTAGAAAAGTTCGGTTGTCTTCTGGATCTGCCTTGGCTTTAAAGTTAGAATCATTCACAAGGTGGTAATTCCCTTTTGCGGAGATTGCTTTTTCTATGGTGATATTAGGCACATGTGCAGACATTTCCACGTTAGTCGTCCCGGTTTCATGGGCTACTTCTGCTGAGTTGACCTCGGGTATAGATTCCAGTGCTAATTTGACTTTTGCAGCACAATTTCCGCAAGTCATTCCGCTGATTTTATAGACATGTTTCATGATGCGAAGGTACGATTAGGCACAAAAAAAAGCACTCTTTTTAGGGAGTGCTTTCGAATGAAATTGATGTATTATCAGGTGTCTATTTTTGCGTATTTAGCATTCTGTTCAATGAACGCTCTACGTGGTGGAACATCGTCGCCCATCAACATAGAGAACACGTGATCTGACTGCGCGGCATTGTTTATTGTGACTTGGCGCAACGTGCGTTGTTCAGGGTTCATTGTGGTCTCCCAAAGTTGGTTTGCATTCATCTCTCCCAAACCTTTGTATCGTTGGACTCCCACACTACTATCGGTTCCAGCACCTTTGAAATCCATGATCAAACGGTCACGTTCATCATCTCCCCATGCATAGGCGCTTTTGTTACCTTTTTTCACTTGATAGAGTGGAGGAGTAGCGATATATACGTGTCCATTTTCGATCAATTCCTTCATGTGTCTGAAGAAGAAAGTAAGGATCAAGGTCTCAATGTGACT
>CAZKMC010000132.1:0-7873 GCA_964553485.1 uncultured Comamonadaceae bacterium | reverse complement strand
CATACGCAATAACTCCCTGGTAGTTACAAAATATGTGTCGTCAAAAAATCAAAAAATGTTTAGGAAAAGAAAAATTTAGGGCGAGGAATATCGGCCTTATTACTTCAGCTGTTATAACTCAGCTGCGAGGCATTTACAAATGGATGATCTCCAATCAATTCGGTCATCTACAACAAAGTTTTCAATGTCTCCATTTTTCATAAAAAGCGAGAGACCATTGGGAATTATTGAAAGCGTCTTGTAGTAATCAACGTTTCCAATTTCGCTTAGCATAATTTCAAACTTCTCGGACTTACTGAGGTTGTTGGGCTTCCAAATAAGTCGTTTATTGGTCAATGTCAAAACACCGCCTTGAGCAATGAACCCCTCGAAGTAACTTGCCCCTTCTTCTTTCACGACTTTTTCTCTTGATTGAATCATATTCTCTCCTGCACTTGATACACTTAGCTACTCAATTTCCCTACCACAATTCATTATCAATGCCCCATAATTGTTAACGCCGACAAAGCAATCCCTATTATGATGATCAAGAGCTTTAATAAATTAAAGCGATGACCATCAGATGATTCAAAAAGAATCGTTGTTGAAATGTGAAGAAGAATACCAATTAACAAGCCATTGGTGATTTGAAACAAATGTTCAGGAGAACCCAAATTCAAGCCTTCGATCAGGTCATACGTCAAAATTCCTAAGGGTCCCATCAGTCCAAATATTGCTACCATCAAAAAAGCTTTACCCTTTTTTAATCCTGAACCGATCAACAATCCCATAAGTGCAATAGCAATTGGTATCTTATGAATTAGTAACCCCATTAACAACGAGCTCTCATGATCGCCATGATGGGCATGATCATGCCCCCCCAATGGCATAGACTCAATCAGTGCATGCAAACAAAGGCTGATAAATACACTCAAAGGAAATGCTGCATGTGCTGTGCTGTGGTCATGAATGTGAACATGCCCGTGCTCAACACCTTTTGATACATACTCTAATAGGACCTGTAAAACAAATCCGCACAGTACGTACCATCCGATAGTTGAATCACCTGTTGAAAACACTTCAGGAACCAAATGCAGAAATATGAGCCCCATTATAAAAGCCCCACTAAAAGTGAGCAATAGATGCATCCGAGTAACCATCTTATCGCCAAAGAGCAATACGGCGCCTCCCCCTACCAGAGCGGCAAAAAACAACAAACTACTATCTAGAAGCTGATGAGTCACTTTACACGAGATATTGTGATGAATCTATCAGATGTTGCTTTCTCAAAAGCATCCAATTGATAAGTGCCAAAAGTATGAATAATCTCAAACCCTGAATTCTCCAACATCGACATAAATTCTTGTGGGTAAATCAACTGTACCTTTTCCTGAAAATGATGACTCTTTCCTTTGTCATCGAACCTTATGTCCTTAATAACTCGTCCGTTTTCCACTTTCCTAGAAATATCGAATCTCACTCCTCCTCTAATTAGACTTTCATTCTTTACCAAGTCTTTCTCAACCTTTACACCGTTAAAGAAGTCAAGAACAAATAGTCCCCCATTCTTCAAACTTCGCTTTACTCCGTCCAACACTTTTTCATTGTCGCTAAGGTTTTCGAAATAACCAAAACTGGTAAACAAGTTCACAACCACATCAAACTCTTGGTTGAATTGGAGCATTCGCATGTCTCCTTCTACAAATTGCAAACTTGCATATTCAGATTTACTTGCTTCTTGAATGCTTGATGGAGAAAGGTCAATCCCCAATACATCCATTCCTAGGTTTGCGATGGTAAATGAATGACGTCCTTTACCACAAGCCAAATCCAATATTCTCGAATGATTTGGGGTTTTGATTACAAAAAAAAGCTTTTCAATAAAGACCTGTGCTTCTTTTTCATCACGATTGCTATATAAGGTATGATAATACACAGAATCAAACCATGTTGCGAACCATTTCTCTTCTGTAAACTTTGTTGACATTCGATTGAGAATAAACCTATTCATACTATGTGACAATATTAGAAATCAATTTCTACATTTGGGTGAAGTCTGGTATTTACTTTACTTGGACATTCCACTTCAGCACTGACTGAACAAAACTGAGATGATTGGAAGAGTCTATTGACTTGTTTGCATTATTTGCTGATTTGGATAAGAACAAAGTTGTCCTTTCCTATAGCGGAGAGTTGTCTCAAGAAATGATGGGTTCTTTAATGAATACGGTTGAGCAAGATTTGATTGAAAATGAACCCGACAAAAAAGTAAAAAAGAAAGTTTTTAATGTTCTTGTAGAGAGCTTGCAAAATCTTTTTCATCATGCATCATCAATAAGTAAATCTGAAACACCAAAAGGAATGGTCATAGTAGTTAATCAAACTGATTACTACGCAATCCTTACAGGAAATTATATAATGTCAAATCAACAAGCAGCCTTGAAAAAGCGAATTGAGGACGTAAATGGCATGACTAAAGAAGAGCTCAAAACAGAATACCAACGAATTTTGCAAAATGGCACGCTTTCAGAAAAAGGAGGAGCCGGACTTGGAATAATTGATTTAGCCAGGAGAACCAGAGAACAAATTGATTGCAAATTCGTAGACAATAATTCAGATAAAATATTTTTTAGTCTCAAAGTCAAAGTAGCTAAATAAGCATGGAAGATATTAGAATCGAAGGATCACCAAAAACACCAACTGTCAACTTTTTGGCACAGAATGGTAAACTAGAAGTAAAAGGAAGGTCTATTCCTGAAAACTCAATTGAATTCTATAAACCTCTTATTGATTGGATTGAAGAATACGCTAAATCCCCTAATCAAAAAACTGAGGTCAACGTACAGCTGGAATACTTCAATACGAGCTCTTCCAAATGTATTCTAGACGTCTTCAAGAAATTAGAAGCAATCAATCAAGAGATTGTTATTAATTGGTACTACGAAGAAGACGATGAAGATATGTTGGAAGCTGGTGAAGACTATGACGCCATTATTAACATTCCGTTTAAGATGATTGAAGTAGAAGAGATTTAATCTTGCCTACATCTAGAATTTGAGCCGTGAGATTTCTTACGGCTTTTTTTATGCCTATCCCCTTTTCTTAACTTTCGATGAAAGTCTCGCAAACAGGGCAGAAATCCCTTCTATGACCTTCCGCATGCCATCCACAAACAGAATGGCAGTCAAAAGTAATGTCATTCCCCAGATCACCATCAAATTCGCAGAAAATGTGGTAATCTGATTCCCGAAAAACCTTTTAGTAGGTGCATAGAAATGAGCTCCAAAAAAAGGTTTATGTACCGGAGTGAGGTATACTGGATTGCTTTTCTGAAACAACTCTCCATTGTACTCGACAATTTTGTGAATTGCATCTTTGTTGATCACAAATTCTTCTAGGCGCTCATTGAAATAATCGTCCTTAAGTCGTCGAAGTCCATCTCTGTCTTCTGTAGTTGAAGACATCTCATCTATGCGATCTGCATTTGCTGTTGATGCAAACCTATACTTTGCCTTATAGTACTGTAACAACATGTCCACAGCGTCAATAACATTCCCCAAGAGTTCATAATTCACCTTCTCAGGAGTGAGGTTGTCAATTCCGTCAAAAACGAAATCCCTAGCTGTTTCTTGCTCTTTGTTTAATTCTTTCTGAACAAGTGCAAGGTTAGAAGCCAAACGATCCGGCTGATCTCCATTATTCAAATCTTTTTTGATTGTAGTGACCTTGTTCTTCACCTCATTCACCCAAAAATCCTTCTTCCAATTGAAGTAGCGCATGTCTTTTTCATGCTCAAAGAAATTGCGTTCGTATTCGTTGTTTTTATACTGATATACTGCCAGTGCTTCAAATGCCCATCTTGAGGCCATCACATTTCCTATCAAAGGGACTCCTGATTGAGAAGAAAATATAGGAGTCAGTTTATCAAACTTGACAATTACCCCACTAAATAGCAATTGTGGGATAATTAATATCGGAATCAAGATATAGATGACTTTTGCCGAATTAAAAGTTGCAGAAATGTTAAGACCTAGAAGGTTAGCAAAACAAGAGGTTGAAAAAAGAATGATCCAAAAGGGAAACCACATTCCTTTTATTTCCAAAATCGCATTTCCAATTAAAACAAAAAGCAATGCCTGAATTGCAGAGATAATAAACATGATTCCAATCTTTGAAATCAAATAACTTCCTTTACTCAGGTTCAGAAATTTCTCTCTCTGAAGGATCTTTTGATCTCGGATAATCTCCTCTGCACTTACCGTTAATCCTAAGAACAATGCTACAATTACAGAGATGAATAGAAATTGCGGAATATTCTCGCTCTCCCTGAATATATAACCCACTTCCATGGAATTCCCGACTTGATAATATTTGACAAAGTATGAAAGTACAAAAGCCAATACTGGGGCCTCCAGGGCATTGATAAGAATGTATTGAGTATTTGCAAGCTTGGACAGCACATCTCTTTGGAAAAACACAACAAACTGCTTCACCTTCCCCGGAATCATGAAAGATGACTGTGGTGGATCTCCTATATTCTCTTCACTCGCAATGTGATTTCCAATCATCACATTGTAAAAATTTGACCATTCTGGCGGAGTAATCTTTCTATGTTCTGTGAGGTTACCATATTCATCTACCACCTTTGATTCGATGATATTAAATATTTGTTCTGGATTCACATTCCCACAACGCGGACATTCACTTTCTGTAATGTTCGCATGGTTAACCAAACGCTTAAAATAAATAATACTCTCTACAGGATTTCCATAATAAATGGGATAACCTCCTTGATCTAGAATAAAAAGCTTGTCAAACATTTTGAAAATGTCTGAAGAAGGTTGATGGATAACTACAAAAATCAACTTCCCCCTTAGGGTAAGTTCTTTTAGAAGATCCATAATATTTTCAGAATCCCGCGAGGAAAGGCCAGATGTTGGCTCATCTATAAACAGTACACTAGGTTCTCTAATTAGCTCCAGGGCAATGTTTAATCTCTTTCTCTGTCCTCCGGAAATTGTCTTTTCAAGCGGAGATCCTACTTTCAGGTCTTTTGCTTCAAGTAGTCCCAATTGTTGCAGAGTGGTTGTCACAACCTCTTCTAAAGCTTCATCATCTTTATCGGCAAAGCAAAGCTTTGAATTGTAATACAAATTCTGAAAGACAGTTAGCTCATCGATCAACAAATCATCCTGCGCAACATAACCTATAACACCTTCAATCTCGTCGGCTTGTCTATGAATGTCTATCCCATTAATCGTTACCGCACCATATGTAGGTGTATAGTTGCCATTCAATACATTTAGTAAGGTGGACTTTCCTGAACCACTGGCCCCCATAATACCAATGAGGCTCCCGGATTTTTCTGCGATGCTGAGTTGATATAATGCTTGTTGGTCATTTCGATTGAAGTAATACTGGACATTTTCTGCCCGAAATTCAATCTTACTGCTTTGAAGATTGTCAAGAAATCGATGAATTACATCGCTGTAATAGATTGGGTTGAACCTCGCTCCACGGATAGAAGCCCCCTGATTAAAAACATGACTTCTTTTGCTCCCAAGTGACTGGCCATTCAAAGTAACCTCTTCATCACCAAAATAGTGGACAAAAAAGAGGCTTTCATTTTCAAGTCTGTAAAAGACAAGTGTTCCGTCTAATCCAGTCCATTGGATGTGTCTAGCTATTTCAGGTTGATGCTCAAATTCACTTTTTAAATAAAGAAATTGATTGTCTTCGACATACTCTTCTTTGAAGGTTTGAGACAGCGACTTGATTTGAGTGTATATCTCCTTCTCAATGTTAAAGGTCTCAGCAACTGTTTCTACAAATTCCCAATCTTGCTCATCAATTTGAGCGAATGAACTGATGAATTCAATTAGCCGAACAAGAACTGCATACTTCTCTTTCTGCTCGAGTTCCTCGTTTATCTGAGTACAGATCCTCAGAACTTTTACTGAGTTTAATGAAGTACGCTTTTTATTCTTCGATACTCCATCACGCTTCTTTGCATGGTGTTTTTGATAGAATTCATCATATAGCCCGAGGTAAACCGAAACCAACTCCTTGTTCAACTGTTGTTGAAGGAATATGGCAACAATTTCTCTTGCTGATTGCGAACTTTCTTCATTGCCTTCGCGGGTGATGATGGCGAAAAGTTGCATCAGAGCTTTGAGAATCCCTGTGCTCATAATCTCTAATTACCTTAATGTTTTGTGTTATTGCTTAAATCCTATCAGTATGACCGCGCACCCAGACTCTTTTCTATGAAGGTCAAGTTGTGCCTCAATTATGCAATGAATGGTGTTTTCCACTACAAAGTCCCAATAAGGAGCATTTGAAAATTCAGCGTTCGAAAAGAGTTGGTTCTTTTCCTGATCAAAAATTCGAAAAACCAGATTTCCATCTTCAGCACCACTGCAAGCAGCAATTCTATAAGTATTTCCACCAAAAAGTGTTGTTTCAAATTCTGCCACTTGATCATTAAAAAGCAGGACTCTGTGTATTTGACCATCAGAAATATAATCTCTGCTCAAATTATGCTCACAGAAGGTGGCAATCGAATCACATTGAGCGGATATATTTATAGCCGTAAAAAAACCTAGAATAATTAAAATTAAATTCTTCATGTCTCAAGAGATTATTGAATGATGAAATTGCGCAGGGACTCGACTTCTTTTGTGATTCGAGCCAATTGCTCATCACTCATTTCCACGCTTGATTTACTGTTGACATAGGTCACTCTTTCTGCAGCGTCCGTAATTGGCTTCACATAAGTGTAACTGCTGGAAAGCCCCTCATATGCAGATTGAAGGTCAATAAACTTTTGCCTTAACTGTTGTACTTGAGGACTGTCGTAATTCTTCAATAAGTTGACCATGCTCGAAACCGAAAGCTGTTGCTCACCAACACGTTTTCTAAATAGTTCCATCTCTGTAGCGCTTTTGACGGCAATGTGCATGCCTTCTACCCAGCCACCAACAAGTATTAAGCTAGCAATCTCATTTTCTTGGCTCTCTTTCAAGTACCGGTCAGCTGAACGAAACAACTCTGCATTCAATACATGCAGTGAGTCTGGGTTGTCTACATTGCTTGCAAAACGATCTAACAAATCTTGGTTGATGTGCTCGCGGATGTTGAGGTCGCTGGAAAGCTGTTCTACTGTTTTGAAGTAATTCAACTTCAATTGACTGTTGTTGAAATTGGACAAATACGCCAAATCAGCTCCATAAACACCTAGGTTCAGGGCCTTTTGAAATCTGTTGACATATTTTTGCTCGTTGCTATTTGGGTTGAGGAGCTCTTCGTTATAAGGCAAGTTAGACTTACGAACAAGAATAGCAGTCTGAACAGGAGACGGAATACTAAAAATCTCGCCCTCCAATTTAATAATCGATCCCGTTGCGGCGTTATCGCCGTTCACGGAAATGTCTTCTCCTTGGTCGTTCTTGTCATCAGAACTTGGAGATTCCACACATCCTAACCAACACAATGTGATTAGGACGACAAAGAGATGGGTAGCTTTTGAGGTGGAGCCAATTCTTTTCATCTGGTTTGAATTGAGTTAATAGTAAATACTCTGCGTTTGCTTACGCCAAGAACGCATGAAAGTTTCCTAAAATAACGACTTTTTGACGGGGCTTTTATGATGAAAGAGAGGATACTCTACAAGAAATATCCACGTTCCGTTGTGAGATACATTTAGTCGGCGAACTCATAGCAACCCTTTTCCGGTGGAAAATTGCTGCTTCTGGACACTCCATCAAGGTCTAAATCAGGGAATCCGATGCTTTGTGCCTGCCAGGCATTGCTCGTGGTGTTAAGATGGAAATCCCCGTCAGCCGCAGCTTCAAAGGGTGGAGTAAGGCCGTTTCGGATATTCAAATAATGAGGG
>CAZKMC010000131.1:3609-7896 GCA_964553485.1 uncultured Comamonadaceae bacterium | reverse complement strand
AGATCGATGTCCAAATCATCAGAGCCCGGTAGGGCGGTATTTTGCGTTCAACAATACCTCTTTCTACCTTCAACCGTCCTCTTTCCCCGAGTTCCCGCTCAGGACTAGCAGAAGGTGGCCTGTAACGGGCTTTTTGATCTTGGTTTGTATTGATTCTTAGGAATGAGGCCATCAAATTTAACCTGAGAGCAAAGCCCGAAAGGGCGGCATTCTCATAGCCCCGGTCGTAAGGCCGGGGATAGATCGATGTCCAAATCATCAGAGCCCGGTAGGGCGGTATTTTGCGTTCAACAATTCCTCATATTTCTATTCCTGCAACCTTCCACCCCAGACTCATCGCGAACGATTCAATAAAATAATATCCGAAATGTGCGTGAACACAACTATCGGAACAATGACAGCGGGCAGAAGAACGTAAGGGAAAAACATGACTGCAATATTTGGCTGGTCGAAGGCGAAAAGCTGGATGGGGATGTTAGCCGAGAGGGCGCCATTTACAAAGATAAAAAGCACCAGTCCCAAACAGATCCAGTTCCACAAAAGCATTCCGGTTTTGTTGATTTTTCCCTTCCAAAATAACAGCGCAATAAATGGGGCTGTGATTCCGGGAAGGATGTCGAAATTTCTTCCCTCAAAGGTCATTAACTCCGGAACTGCGCCGTAACAGAAGAGATAGAACAAGCTCAGTTCCACTGGTACCCTAACCACATGCAAGAGGGTACTCATTTTCTGATTTCGGTGGTTCGCTAGCCATGCCATTTGTTTGGGTCTCAAGCCCCAAATAATCAAAGCGATTGAAGGAAGTAAAAATCCCAAGATCCTCGGCGGCATCGTGTTAGAGATCTCATAAAAACCCGAAAAGGCAATGAAGGATTGTAATGCGCAATATCCCGTCACCAGCAGCAGCAAGCGCAGCGATTTTCCATTGGAAAGGTAAAAGAACATCAGTGTCAAGAGGCTTGCGCCAATGAACATCAAATCAAGCCAAACGGGGACAAACTCCAACATGAGAGGAATTACAGATTACAAGTTACGAATTGTTTTTTCTCGCTGGCGCGTTTCTTTGGATCGCTGGCGCGAGTCCTTTTCTTGAAACCGATTATGACGGACGGATGTATCCGGCCCTACGTCCATTGTTTCCCCGCGATGTATTTATCCAACAATTTGTTGGTCTGTTTTTGAAGCCCGGACTTGAAAGTCATTGTCCAGCCCAGTAACTTTCCTTTTAAACCAAGGGCTTGTCTTGCCCAGCGATGCAAATTGAAGTGGTCTGTATGTTTGATGATCAATCCGTCTTTGAATATTATTCTTGATTTGATGCGGTTGTGTACGGGTCGATTGGTCCTGCTAAACACGTACTTAGCGTGCCAAACGGCATGTCCTTCGCCGTAGACCATTCGGATGTTTGAATAGGTCACCTCAAAGTTTTTTCCTTTTTGCGATTCACATAACATTCGCCACATGTTCTTGGCGCGTTCACCTTTAAGTTGACCAAATGCAGGGTCTTCAAAGACTACGTCGGGATGGTAATAGCTCACCATTTCCTCAGCTTTTAGCATACGGAATGCTTCATAAAAGGCTCTTATTGTTTCTGTTTCAACCATGTAATGGCAAGTTTACCAAGTTCCCGCATAATCTAGCGAAGACGTTGTCATTGTTTTCAAATATTCAAATTTCAATCTATTGATCTGCCTAATGTGCAAATAGTCGTGGACAAGCCAGTTGGAGAGGAAGAGGTTTGCCGACATTTCTCCTAGCTCCGGGTGCACAAAGAAACTGTCCCAATTTGGATTTTGCAGAGAAGCAAGCCATTGAATGGAAGTCTCGCGTTCATCTAAAAATGCAAGAGTCTTCTGTTTGAACTCTTGATCCAGATAGTTTCTTTCTGTAACCCATCCTACAGGATTGATGGAGCTTAGTGGTCCCATGGGGTCTTCCAAAGCTTTTTTGGTTCTTGCTCTAAAATCTTGTCGTTCTTCGTCGTGGAGATGACATATAATTTCCAACAAACTCCATTTTTGTGGACTTGGTTTCCAAGTGATCATTTCATCAGAAAGTGAATCAAAAAGTCCCTGAAACACAATTTTGTTGCGCGTTAATTCGGCTATGATTTCTGCCTGTATCATCTGACGTGGTGATTTTGGGTGGGTCTTTCAATTTCAGAATTATATGTCAAACAGGAGGTGTTGTTCCAGAAAAATATCTCGTGGCCCGGGGGAGACGGAAATACAGTGCACTTTGAACTTAGCCATGTGCTATTTTTTGAAGCGACCATAGAAGCTCTCAAAAAAGGGCAACAGGGATTAGTGAGAAGGGTATTGGATTGCAGGCGGACACGGAATAGCCACCCAAACCATCTAATTTATTCGACTAATATCCTTTTTGATGAACGCCTACGGCTCTTCCAGAAGGGTCATTCATGTTCTTGAAAGATTCATCCCAAGCGAGGGCTTCTGGAGAACTGCACGCCACTGACTTCAATGAAGGCACGGTGAGGGCTGCAGCGTCTGAGGGAAAATGAGATTCGAAGATCGAACGGTAATGGAATTCTTCCTTGGACATGGGCGTTTGCAAGGGGAATGTATGGTGGGCATTAGCGAACTGCTCATCTGAAACAGCCTGTTCTGCTGCGTCTTTCAAAGTGTCTATCCAGCTATAACCAACGCCGTCTGAGAACTGCTCTTTTTGTCGCCAGGCTACGCTTTCAGGCAGGTATTTTTCAAAAGCTTTACGCAAGACCCACTTCTCCATACGTTCTGGAGTGATCATCTTCTCTTTCGGGTTGATGCGCATGGCCACATCCATGAATTCTTTGTCTAAAAATGGTACTCTACCCTCAATGCCCCAAGCAGCCAGTGATTTGTTGGCACGGAGACAATCATAGAGGTGGAGCTTACTCAGCTTGCGCACGGTTTCTTCATGAAATTCTTTGGAGTTTGGAGCTTTGTGGAAGTAGAGGTAACCACCGAAAAGCTCGTCAGAACCTTCGCCGGAAAGCACCATTTTGACTCCCATGGATTTGATGTGCCTGGCAAGTAAGTACATGGGAGTGGAAGCGCGAATGGTAGTCACATCATAGGTTTCCAAATGATAGATCACATCGCGTATAGCATCCAATCCTTCCTGGATTGTGAAATGAACAGCATGGTGCACACTGCCAATATGCTTCGCTACTTTTTCGGCAGCTTCGAGGTCTGGAGAGCCTACTAGTCCCACCGCAAAAGAGTGCAACTGGGGCCACCAAGCCGTGGAATCTCCATCTTCTTCAATGCGTTTGTCGGCAAAAGTCTTTGCCAAGGCAGCGATGACGGAAGAATCTAGTCCGCCGGAAAGCAGCACTCCATAAGGCACATCGGACATCAGTTGACGTTTAACCGCGGCTGAAAGTGCGTCGTGCAATTCTTGAATGTCTGTGTCATTGTCTTTGACTGCGTCGAAATCTGTCCATTCGCGCGAATACCACTTGACAAGCTTTCCATCTTTACTAGAGAGGAAATGCCCAGGAGGAAATGGCTCAATTTTTTTGCAGGTCCCTTCCAGTGCCTTAAGCTCTGAGGCCACGTAGAAAGTTCCGTTTACATCCCAACCCATATAGAGTGGAATGATGCCCATGTGGTCCCTCGCGATGAGGTAGGAATTGTCAGTGCTATCATAGAGAGCAAAGGCAAATATGCCGTTCAGATCATCTAAAAATGTGGCACCTTTTTCTTGATAAAGTGCAAGGATTACTTCACAGTCAGAAGCAGTTTGAAAAGCGTAATCGGATTTAAGATTTTTGCTTAGCTCACGGTGGTTGTAGATCTCGCCATTGGCCGCAAGGATGAGTGATTTATCCGGACTAAAAAGGGGTTGTTTCCCTGAAGAAGGGTCTACAATTGCCAAACGCTCATGGGCCAAGATAGCCTGAGCCTCACAATGGATTCCACTCCAATCCGGACCTCTATGCCGAATAAGTTTAGCCATTTGAAGCAGTTGTTCTCTGAGTTCATCGGCTGGTTGCTTCAATTCAAATGCACATACAATTCCACACATTTCCGAGGGCTTTAAATAATCAATTCATCACATTTACTCCTGCAGAGCAAGAATGTTGCAAAGCAAGGGAAAAATGAAGAAGTAACAATGAAATTCAGTTCAATGGAGCAAGCTCCAAGACAAGTAAATAGAGTTGGGCAGGAATTTTATAGGAGGGATTATCTCAAAAGATGTTGCAATCCGATCACTGCATTTTGTTCGAGTATGCCTTCTTCGCCATCCGTCATGAAGAGCTCATGAATTTCTTTGAAAAGC